>JAJZJJ010000166.1 GCA_021810175.1 Acidobacteriota bacterium
GCTTCCATCATGGTCTTTACGGCCAGCGCGCGATCGGTGGGATCGTAGTCCTCGTGCAGCTTGCGGAGGCGCAGGCTGGAGCCGTCGTGCATGGTCACGTCGTAGGTGGTGCCGGCATCGTACTCCACGTCGATCTCCTCGAAGTGGGGCACAAAACCGACCTCGTTGACGGGCTCGTCGTGCTCCTGCATGTACTTGTAGCTGCGGGTGGAGCCTTCGTGGTCGTTGAAGGTGACGCACGGGGAGATGACATCCAGCATGACCGTGCCCTTATGGGCGATGGCGGCTTTCAGCATCGAGAGCAGCTGCTGCTTGTCGCCGGAGAAGGAGCGCCCGACAAACGTCGCACCCAGCTGAACGGCGAGCGCGCAGGTATCGATGGCGGGCAGGTCGTTGACGACCCCGGTCTTCAGCTTCGAGCCGATATCGGCGGTGGCTGAGAACTGCCCCTTGGTGAGGCCGTAAACGCCGTTGTCCTCGATGATGTAGATCATCGGCAGGTTGCGGCGCATGAGGTGGACAAACTGCCCCATGCCGATGGAAGCGGTGTCGCCGTCGCCGGAAACGCCGATGCCCATCATGGTTTTGTTGGCCAGCAGCGCGCCGGTGGCCACGGAAGGCATGCGCCCGTGCACGCTGTTGAAGCTGTGCGAGCGGGAGAGGAAGTAAGCCGGGCTTTTCGACGAGCAGCCGATGCCGGAAAGCTTCATCACGCGCTCGGGCTGGACGCCCATCTGGAACATGGCGTCAATGATGCGCTCGGAGATGGCGTTGTGGCCGCAGCCGGCGCAGAGAGTGGTTTTGCCGCCGCGGTATTCGACGATCGGCAGACCGATGCGGTTCACTTTGGGACTTGGATTGGTGGCCGTGGCTGCCATTTAGATTCCCTCCTGCATGACGATTTCGTCGGTGACCGAGCGTGCGTCGATGGGCAGCCCGTTGAAGTGGCGAACGCTGCGCAGTTTCGTCGTCTGGTCAGCAGCCAGATCCAGCTTGAGCAGGCTCAGCATCTGCGCATCGCGGTTCTGCTCGACGATGTAGACGCGCTCGTGCGAGGCGACAAAGTCGTGAATCTCGCGCGCGAAGGGATAGGCGCGAATGCGGAGGTAGTCCGCCTCGACTCCGTATTCCGTCTTCAGCTGATCGCGGCTCTCCATCACGGCAAAGTCCGAGGTGCCGTAGGCGATGATACCGACCTTCGATTTTCCGTCCTGCACGATGACCGGAGCGGGAACCAGGGTGCGGGCAGTTTCGAACTTGCGCGCCAGCCGCTCCATGAGGTTCTGGTAGTCCTCAGGGCGCTCGGAGTACTGCGCCTTGTCGTTGTGTCCGCTGCCGCGGGTGAAGTAGGCAGCCTTTGGATGGTCGGTACCGGGCAGCGTGCGGTAGGGAATACCGTCACCGTCCACATCCCTGTAGCGGGCAAACTCGCCGAGACGCTGCAGGTCTTCCGCGGTGAGGACCTTGCCGCGATCCAGGGGCTTTTCCGGATACTGGAAGGGATCGGACATCCAGTTGTTCATGCCCAGATCGAGGTCGGAGAGGACGAAGACCGGGGTCTGCAGCCTTTCCGCCAGATCGAAGGCGGCTCCGCCGAACTCAAAGCACTCGCTGACGCTGCCGGGCAGCAGCATGACGTGCTTCGTGTCGCCGTGCGAGAGCATGGCAATGGAGAGGATGTCGCCCTGCGCGGTGCGGGTCGGCAGGCCGGTGGAGGGACCGACGCGCTGGATGTCGAAGATGACGCCGGGAAGCTCGGAGAAGTATCCCAGACCGGCAAACTCGGCCATGAGGGAGATGCCGGGGCCGGAAGTGGCGGTCATGGAACGTGCTCCCGCCCAGCCTGCGCCGAGGACCATGCCAATGGCCGCCAGTTCGTCTTCCGCCTGAACCACAGAGAAGCTGGCCTTGCCATCCGGCTCGATACGGTACTTCTTCAGGTAGTCGATCAGCTGCTCCACGACCGACGAGGACGGAGTGATGGGATACCAGGTGACCACGGTGACGCCGGCGAACATCGCGCCGAGGGCGCAGGCGGCGTTGCCATCGATGATGATCTTGCCTTCGGTGGCGTGCATCCGTTCCACGACGAAGGGATCCTGCTTGGTCAGCGATTCGGCCGCGTAGTTGTATCCGGCTTCAACCGCGCCCCAGTTGAGGTCGGCGGCTTTCTGCTTTTTCGCGAACTGCTTCCGGACCGCGGCTTCGACGGCCTTGATGTCCATGGAGAGGAGCTGCGCCGCCACTCCCACATAGATCATGTTCCGGACCAGCTTGCGCAGTTTTGCCTCCGGGCAAACCGCGGCGGTCAGCTTGTCAAACGGCACCGGATAGCAGACCACATCGTCGCGGTACTGCTTCAGGTTGAGGTTTTCCTCGTAGATGGCAACGGAGCCAGCGCGCAGCGAGAGAATGTCCTCGCGCGCAGTTTCCGGGTTCATCGCGATGACGATGTCAATTTCCTTCTTACGCGCGATGTAGCCGAATTTGCTGGCGCGAATCGTATACCAGGTGGGCAGGCCGGCAATGTTGGAGGGGAAGAGATTCTTGCCGCTCACCGGAATGCCCATTGCGAAAATGCTGCGCAGGAGGACGTTGTTGGCCGACTGGGAGCCGGAGCCGTTGACCGTCGCTACCTGGATGCTGAAGTCGTTGATAACTTGCCGTGAAGAAACCGAAAGCTCTGAAGCCGGCGCGCTTTGCGTGGTCTGCGCGCTGGCGTTGGTGGTCGCCATGTGGCGGTGTTCCCTTCAGGATCAGAAATGGAAAGATCGTTGGGGTCTTTCTGACTCATCATTATAGCGATGTAGCCCGCGTAATCCTAAGGAAGAGGCCGCACCATGGTCATCTTTACAGGGGTGTGGCGAAAACGTGACACTTGCGGTAAGCCATCACTTCTCCAACAAAGTGGCAGCGCAATCTATCCGCCCGGGCGCTGCCACTCCGAATTTTGCGCTTACCTGTGCCGAATGAACGACCCGGTGTGCAGCTCGGCCATGGCCTGGCGAAGCTCCTCGGGCGTATTCATGACGATCGGGCCCTGCCACGCCACCGGTTCCTGGATGGGCTGCCCCGAAACCAGCAGAAAGCGAATCCCCTCCGGACCCGCCTGCACGAGGATCTCGTCACCGCGGTCGAACAGGACCAGAGAATGGTTGGCCGCGTCGTAGACGGGCGCGGCATTGGGGTCGGCGCCGGACTCGGTGAGCACGGCACGCGGCTCGCTGGAGTCGCGAAACGTGCCGACGCCGGCAAAGACGTAGGCAAAGGCATTGCGCGTGGTTTCGATTTTCAGCCGCTTGCGCTGGTTGGGCGGGACCGAGACATCGAGATAACTCGGATCGGCCGCAACGCCGTCCACCGGCCCGCGCTTACCCCAGAACTCGCCGCAGATGACGCGCACATGGGTACCGTCGTCGTCGGTGACTTCGGGTATGGCGTTCGAGGGGATGTCCTGGTAGCGCGGATCGGTCATTTTGAGGCGCGAGGGGAGATTGGCCCAGAGCTGGAACCCGTGCATGCGTCCGCTGGGATCACCTTTGGGCATCTCCTGGTGGAGGATGCCGCTGCCGGCGGTCATCCACTGCACGTCGCCTGCGCCCATGCTGCCGCGATTGCCGAGACTGTCGCCATGCTCGACCGAACCGGCGAGCACGTAGGTAATCGTCTCAATGCCGCGATGCGGATGCCACGGGAATCCGGCGAGGTAATCCGCCGGGTGCTCGTTGCGGAAATCATCGAGCAGAAGGAAGGGGTCGAACTCCTTCGTTTTGCCAAAGCCAAAGGCCCGCTGCAGCCGCACGCCGGCGCCTTCCAGGGTGGGTTTGGTCGAGAGGATTTCGCGAACCGGACGAAGAGACATGGTCTACCTGCTTTCACTGTTAACCGGATAATCAACAGAATCAGAGATAAGATTCACGGGACCCGCTGCAGGATTCAGTCTGCGTCCTGTGCGGTCCGCATCTGCCTGAGGAGAGACAGGATAGCAGCCCGGCGGCTTTCCGCCCACCGCTCAGGAAAGCCCTGGCGCGACCCGCGCAAAATGTGAATACTTGATCTCGGCAAAATATGCGCAGGCTCATGCGCTCTACAGGAGAGTGGACAAGGTGATCCACAGCTTAAGGCAGTTAGGCTCGGTTCTGGCGGTGTGTGCGGCATTCATTGGCGGCATAACCGCTTCAGCGGCAGCGCAGGGACGGACCAGGGGGGCACTGCCCGCACGCATCGACATCCGCACTGGCTGGCAGCTCCAGGATGTGGCAAAGGTGCCGCAGGCGAACTCGGTCGTCTCCAGCGCCGCTTTTCAGCCGCAGGGATGGTACAAGGCCACGGTGCCTGGAACCGTTCTGACGAGCCTGGTCAATGACGGCGTGTATCCGGAACCGCTCTATGGCGAAAACGACCTCAAAATACCGGAGAGCCTCAACAAGACCTCTTACTGGTACCGCACGGAACTCACCATTCCGAAGAACTACGCGCACCATCAGGTCTGGCTGCACTTCGACGGAGCCAATTACAGCTCTCAGGTCTGGGTGAACGGCTCACAAGTGGGAACCTTCGCCGGCGCGTTTATCCGGGGGACTTTCGACATCACAAAGTTCGTCAAACCGGGTCGCACCGCAGTGATCGCCGTTCGCGTATCGCCGCAGCCGCATCCGGGCGTTCCTCACAATCACACCATTGCCAACGGCCTGGGCAAGAATGGCGGCATCACCGCCATCGATGGCCCGACTTTTCTCTCCACTGTCGGGTGGGACTGGCTCAACGCCGTCCGTGACCGCGACACCGGCCTCTGGAGGAAGGTGTGGCTCTCGGCATCCGGACCTGTGCTGGTGAAAGATCCGCTCATCCGCACGAACCTGCCGCTGCCCAGCACGGCCACCGCCGACATTACGGTGAGTGCCACGGTGCAGAACACATCCGCGCACACGCAAAAGGGCGAGTTGGAAGGCAGCTTCGGCGGTATTCATTTCTCGCAGAAGGTCCGGCTGAAACCCAACAGCCGGCAGCTTGTCACCTTCGACCCGCAGAACACCCCCGTTCTGCACATGGACCACCCAAAGCTGTGGTGGCCCAACGGCTACGGCCCGCAGAACCTCTACACGATGCATCTGCGCTTCGTTCAGCATGGCCGCGAGTCCGATGCGTCCGACACCACGTTCGGAATCCGGAAAATCACGTATGGCGGAATGAAGGCACTCACCATCTCGGTCAACGGCGTCAAGATTTTCATTCGCGGCGGGGACTGGGGTCTGGATGAAGCGATGAAGCGCATTCCCCGGGCGCGGCTGGATGCGGAGATTCACATGCACGCGCTTGCGAATCTCAACATGATCCGCAACTGGGTGGGGCAGAGCACGAGCGAGGAGTTCTACGAACTGTGCGACAAGTACGGCATTCTCGTCTGGGATGAGTTCTTCCAGCCCAACCCGGCGGATGGCCCCAATCCGGAAAATCTTCAGGTTTACCTTGCGAACGTCCGGGACAAGATCCTGCGGTACCGCAATCATCCCTCCATCGCGCTCTGGTGCGCACGCAACGAGGGGTATCCGCCGCCGGCGATCAATGCGGCGCTCAAAAAGATGATTCCGGAACTGGATCCGGACCGCCTCTACCAACCGAGCTCCACGGCAGGCCGCGGTGTGATGTCCGGGGGCCCCTATTACTGGCGCGAGCCCCAGGCGTTCTATGTGCAGGACGCGCCGTTCAAAACGGAAACCGGCAGCGTCTCCATCCCCACGATCGAGTCGATTCACGCGATGATGCCGGAGAAGGACTGGGAAGTGATCGACAACGACTGGGCGATGCACGATCTGGCGAAAGGTGCGCAGGAAGGCGACCAGTATCCATACGTGCTGGCGGCGCGCTATGGCCGCATAGCCAACCTGGCGGATTTTGTGCGCAAGGGGCAGATGATGAACTACGAGGCGTATCGCGCCATGTACGAGGGCCGTAACGCCTACCTTTTTAAGCCTGACACCGGGATCCTGACCTGGATGAGCAACCCGGCGCAGCCCAGCTTCGTGTGGCAGCTCTATGCCTACGATCTGGAGCCGAACTCATCGCTCTTCGCCGTCAAGTCAGCATCGGAGCTGGTTCACATCCAGATGGACGAAGCCAACGATGAGCTGCAGGTCATCAACAACCTGCCTCACGCGCTCTCCGGCTACACTGCGCACGTCCAGGTCATCTCCGGCCCGGGCTTCCGCGAGACGATTCCGCCCAGCGGCGCTCCCATCGGATACCATCTCGACCTCTGGCAGGATGGCGTGAACAAGAAAATCCCCGTCAGCGGCCCAGCCGATACCGCGATCGATCTGGGCAAAGTGCCGCTGCCGCGATATCTGCCACCGGTGTACTTCGTGCGGCTGGACCTGCTGGATCCGCAGGGCAAGGTGGTCTCGCGTAATCTCTACTGGAAGCCGAGCCCGTCTCAGGGCAGCGACCTCTCGCCCATGCAGTACATGCCGGTAGCCACACTGAATGGGACGATTTCGCGCGAGGATGTTGATGGTCGCCTTCGCCTCAAAGTGACCTTGACGAATCCGGATAAGAGCATGGCTCTGATGGTTCATCTTCAGCTGCGCGACAAGGCCACGAACAAGCGCATTCTGCCGGTCTTCTATTCCGACAACTACATCTGGATCGCCCATGGAGAAAGCCGGACCATTAC
>JAJZJJ010000167.1 GCA_021810175.1 Acidobacteriota bacterium
TCCGGCTACGAGGAAGCTGCCTGTCAGGGCATCATGGCCGGCATCAACGCCGCCCTCAGCGTGCGCAACGAGCAGCCTTTCACCCTCGACCGCACCCAGGCCTACACCGGCATCCTCGTCGACGACCTCATCTCGAAGGGCACCAACGAGCCCTACCGCATGTTCACCTCGCGCGCCGAGTTTCGTCTCCACCTGCGCATCGACAACGCCGACCGCCGCCTCACGCCCTTCGGCCGCCGCCTCGGCCTCATCGGCGATCAGGCCTGGGCCGACTACGAAGCCAAACAGTCCCGCGCCGTTGCGCTCGAAAAACTGCTCGCAACCGGCAAAGCCTCCGGCGGCGACTGGCAACCCGGTCAGACCTGGGCTCAGGTCCTGCGCCGCCCTGAAGTCTCCATGGAGACGCTCTGGCCCGCGCTGCGCGAGAGGCTCACCGACTCCGTCTTTGCTCCCTGGCTCGACTCGGCCGCTGCCGGACCTTTCCCCGCGCACATCCGCAACGAGATCAAGACCGTCGAAACCGAAATCAAGTACTCCGGCTATCTCGACCAGCAGAAAAAAGCCATCGACAAGCTGAAGAAAGCCGAACAGCGCGGCATCCCCGACTGGTTCGACTATGGGCAGGTCAGCGGCCTCTCCCGGGAAATGCAGGAGAAGCTCACCCGCGTCCGCCCTGCCACCATCGGCCAGGCCAGCCGCATCCCCGGCGTCACCCCCGCGGCCCTCAGCCTGGTCAACGTCTACATCGAAATCCAGGCCCGCCGCCAGTCGGAAACGCAGGCTTAGCCGTCGCTTTACTCGTAATCCCCGCCAGCGCTCCCCGGCGCCAGATTATCGAACCGCGTGCACCTGGAGAGCCACGCCAGCTGCACCGATCCCGTCGGCCCGTTGCGCTGCTTCGCAATAATGATCTCCGCCTTGTTGTCGTTCTCCGGATCGGGATCGTCCCGGTTGTAGTAGCTCTCCCGGTGGATAAACGCCACCACGTCCGCATCCTGCTCAATCGATCCCGACTCTCTCAAGTCCGACAGCATCGGCTTTTTGTCGCCGCCGCGCTGCTCCGAGGCACGCGAAAGCTGCGACAGCGCAATCACCGGGATATTCATCTCCTTCGCCAGCGCCTTCAGCCCGCGCGAAATCGCCGAAACCTCCTGCGTCCGGTTCTCGAACTTCCTCGCCGTCGGTCCCATCGTTCCCGCCGTCATCAGCTGCAGGTAGTCGATGACGATCAGGTCCAGTTTCCCCGCCGATTGCCGCAGCCGTCGCGCCTTGGCCCGCATCTCCGCCAGCGAAATCCCCGGCGTGTCGTCCACAAAAATCTGCGCCTCCACCAGCCGCTCCAGCCCATTGGTCAGCTTCTCGCGGTCCTCGCGCACCAGAAAGCCCTTCTGGATCTTCTGCGAATCCACCAGCGATTCCGATGCCAGCATGCGTCGCAGCAGCGACTCCTTCGACATTTCCAGCGAGAAGACCGCCACCACCTTCTGCCCCTGGATCGCCGCGTTCTGCGCAATATTGATGGCAAACGCCGTCTTGCCCATCGACGGACGCGCCGCGATAATCACCAGCTCCGAGTTCTGCAGGCCGCTCGTCATCCGGTCCAGCTCCTCGAAGTGCGTCGCCAGCCCCGTGACCTCCCGGCCTTCCTTGTAAAGGTTGTCGATCGTCTTGAACGATCCGGCCACGATCTCATGCACGCTGGAGAAGCCCCGGCTGATCCCCTTTTCCGTGACCTCCAGCAGCGAGGTCTCCGCCGCGTTCAGCACGTCCAGAGCCTCTTCGCTCTGGTCCGCCGCCCGCGTAATCGCCGTCGAGCAGATATTGATCAGTTGCCGCAGCAGCGACTTGTCCTTGACGATCCGGACGTACTCCTCGATCACCAGCCGCCGCGGCAAACCCTCCGTCAGCGAAGCCAGCCACGCCACGCCGCCAACTGACTCAATCTCCTTTCGCTTCGCCAGCTCCTCGCTCAGCGTCACAATATCGACCACGTGTCCCGCGTCGATCAGCTCGCCCATCCGGGCAAAGACGCGCTGGTGGGCCGTCAGCGCAAAGTCGTCCGCGCGGATCAGGCTGGATGCCTCGCTGTAGGCGTTGTTATCCAGCAGCACCGCGCCCAGAATCGTGCGCTCGGCGTCGAGAGAAGCGGGCAGTCCGCGTTCGAATTCAATATCGGAAGAGGTCGCCATATCGGTAGGCTCTAGTTTAGGTCGGCAGCCTCGCCCCGGCGCGGCCGAATCGACCCCAAATCCTGTGGACCGCTGTTGAAGTGTGTGCAAAAGCCGACCTGCCGCCTCCCCGCGCCTTTGGGGCCTGGCTTCGCGCTCCGCCAGCAGCTATCATGGAAGAAGCCACGACCTTTGAATTTCCTATGTTTCGCAAGCTGATTCACTGCACCCTTTTTGCACTCCTGTTGTCCGGTCCGGCTGTCCTCCACGCCCAGGCGGTTGGCCAACTCCCGCAGATGCAGTCCGCTGCCCCCGCGCAGAAGCCGCTGACCCCGCTGCAGAAGTTCCAGGGCTATGAAGACAAGTGGAGCATCGCCGTCGTGAACGCCGACCAGTTCACCCTGCAAAACCTGCTCGCTCCGGACTTCGTCAACATTTCGCCCCATGGGCAAACCACCATCCGCAGCCAGCAGATCGTCGACCTCTTCCAGAAGGCCCGGCGTCCCGTCAGCATGGAGCAGAAGGTTCTCTCGGTGCGCATTTTCGGAGACACGGCGCTGGTCCGCGGCGACTACATGATGAAGTGGGACAACAACGGCAGGACGCGGGTGCAGCACGGCGTCTTCACCCACGTCTACGTTCTCACGCGCGACCGCTGGCGCTGCGTCAGTTCGCAGCGAAGCGCCATTCCCAATCCGGCTCCACCGCCGCGTAAAAGCAGGTCCCGCCATCGCAGGAGGTAAGCAGGGCAGCGCTGCCCATCGCGCTGTTCTATAAATAAAGGTGACCCGCGCAGCCCATCGTGCACCGGAAAGCGTCTTCCCTGCCGTGCAGGGCAGGGTGCTTCAAGCCGGCATCCCGTTCCGACATCTCAAACTGCAGAGGCAATCGGCTCCCACTCCATGACCTGCACACGACCCATCTGGGCAGAAATCTCCCGAACCAGACTCGCCGCCAACTTCCGCACATTGCGCGACGCCGCGGGTCCTGATACGGAGCTGTTCGCCGTCATCAAGGCCAACGGTTACGGCCACAGCCTCGCAATCTGCGCCGAAGCCCTGGCCGCCCAGGGAGCACGATGGTTCGGCGTCACCGGAGTCGAAGAAGGCCTGCAGCTCCGCGCCATCTCTCCCCAATCCCGCATCCTGGCCATGTCCGGCCTCTGGCCCGGCGAAGCCGACGCCCTCATCGAGAGCAACCTCACTCCCGTCGTATGGCAGCCGGACCATCTGGCCATGCTCGCCCACGCCGCCAGCCGACGAAATCTGGCTCCCGGCTCGCTCCCGGTCCATCTCGAAATCGACACCGGCATGTCCCGCCAGGGAGTCCACCTCGCCGGCCTAACCGCTCTGCTCGACCAGCTTCCGCCCGCCCTCCGCATCGAGGCCGTCATGACCCACTTCTATGCGCCCGATGAGCCCGAGCCCACCGCCGAGCAGATGCGCCTCTTTACCCTCGCCGTCGACGCGCTCGTCGCCCGCGGAATGCGCCCCTCCATCCTCAGCGCCGGCAGCTCCGCCGATCTGCTCGACCACAGCACCACGGCCATCACCAGCCTCGCGCGACGCGTCGGCGCCACCAGAATGATCCGCGCCGGCCTCGGCCTCTACGGCTACGGACCCGGAGCCCAGCCCACCACCGGCCTGCAGACCGTCCTCGCCTGGAAGACCCGCATCACTGGCATCCGCGAAATTCCCGCCGGAGCCACCGCCGGCTACAGCGCCACCTTCCGCGCTCAGCGCCCCACTCGCCTCGCTCTGCTCCCGCTGGGTTACGCCGATGGCTTCAGTCGCCTGCTTTCCAGTCGCGGCTCCGCCCTGGTCCACGGACAGCGCGCTCCCGTCGCCGGCCGCATCTCCATGGATCAAACCATGCTCAACATCACCGGCATTCCCCAGGCCGCTCCCGGGGATGAAGTTGTCCTCATCGGCGAGCAGGAAGGCGGCAGCATCACCGCCGCCGACATCGCCGCCCTCACCGGAACCATCCCTTACGAGGTGCTCTGCGCGATCTCCGCGCGTGTGCCCCGCATCCCTGTGGAGTAAACGCCGACGCATGATTCGCAACCTCTACCGCCAATGGATGTACCGCTGGGAAACCGCCCTCACCACCCGCGATGAGAACCGCGTCGTCCGTCCCCTCGAATGGGGCTTCGACTGGCTCGATGACTTCATCGACGCTTCCGGCCTCCGCTCTGTCGTGAACCGCGCCCAGCTCGACCCCGCTGTTGCCGAAAGCGCCATGGAGGCGGTCAGCGAGGCCATCATTGCCGACAGCGAGACCTTCTTCGGCTACCGGACACCCCGCGACTTCCGCCTCGAAGAGCGCGCTCCCCAGCTTTTCCCCACCAACGTCCGCCCGGAAACCCTCCGCCGCGACGCCGAGCTGAAGCGCCGCGCCGAGGAAGGGAAGTTGGCGAAGGCCCATTTCCTCCGTTTCACCTCGCCCGTTCGCACGCCCTATCCCGAAAACGACCTCGTCAACGCCCGCTGGTATCCCGCGCCCGAAGAAAAGATGGCCGGCAAGCCCCGCCAGGCCATGATCGTCATGCCCCAGTGGAACGCCGACGCCTTCAGCCACAACGCCCTCTGCTCCCTCTTCAATCGCTTCGGAATCTCGGCTCTCCGCCTCAGTAAGCCCTTCCACGATATCCGCCGCCCCGCGGAGCTTGAGCGCTCCGACTATGCCGTCAGCTCCAGCATCGGCCGTACCATCGCCGCCAGCCGCCAGGCCGTCATCGACATCCGCTGCTGTCTCGACTGGCTCGAATCCCAGGGATACGAGCAGTTCGGCGTCCTCGGTACCAGCCTCGGCTCCTGCTACGCCTTCATCGCCAGCGCCCACGATCCGCGCCTGCGCGTGAACGCCTTCAATCATGCCTCCATGGCCTTCGGCGACGTCGTCTGGACCGGCCAGAGCACCCGCCACATCCGAGCCGCCTTTGCCCAGACCGGCATGACCCAGCAGCAGCTCTACCGCCTTTGGGGTGGAATCAGCCCGGTGCATTACATGCGCCGCTTCGCCGAGCACCCCAAAAAGGTCCTCGTCATCCACGCCCGCTACGACCTGACCTTCCTGCCTGAATTTTCAGAGGAAGTCCTGCGCAGCTTCGCCGCCGAAGGCATCGACTTCGTCTCGAAGGTGCTTCCCTGCGGCCACTACACCACCGGCGAGACGCCCTACAAGTTCATCGACGGCTGGTGGCTTGGCTCCTTCGTCTATTCCGCATTCAAAGAGCTGGCCCGCGAGGCTCCCGCGCCGCGTGTTTCCCACCCGCAGCCCGAACTCGTGCAGCGCTAGGGCCTGTTCACGCTACGGGTATGAGTGGCGTTGCGAGAGAAAATCCGGCCAAACAAGGCGGAGTCCGAAGGCTGTGGCGTTCCCACTGTCGAGGACGAACTGTGAAAAATGGCCTCCCGTCGCCGCCATTCCCGTAGTGTGAACAGGCCCTGGTTCAGCTTTCCAGATGCACCGTCGCCATCGCCAGCGCTGCCGTGTGCGTGAGCGAAAGCGATACACGGTTCACGCCCATCTGTCCGGCAATGGTACTGGCCCGCCCTGACAGATGCAGCGTCGGCCGCTGCCCCGGCTGCCGCAGAACTTCCAGCTCCTTCCACGTCACCCCATGCTGGATGCCTGTCCCCAGCGCCTTCGCTCCGGCTTCCTTTGCCGCGAACCGCGCGGCAAAACTCTCCGCCGCGCCCGCTCTGGCAAGGCAATATGCGATTTCCGCCTCTGTGAAAATACGCTGCAAAAAGCGCTCGCCATAGCGCTCCATCGACCGTGCGATGCGCGGCACCTCGATCAGGTCGATTCCCGTCCCCACCAGCATGTCGCCACAGTAGCACAGCCAAAAATCTTTAGCCTTTTCCCGCGCAATTTCCCCCTCATGCCCGGCCCGTGCTCTTCCGATGCAGTCAGTGTGCTGCAGTTGTCTCATCACGGCGAACTGGAACAGGGCTGGAACCTCAGCCTGCAGGCTCTCTGCTCCGACGATGCTCCCCGCACCATCCGTTTTCTCTCCGGCGCCGTCATGGCTTGCGGCGGCGCCGTTCTTTCGCGGCGCTTCGAGGCCGGCGACTCCGCCGCCCTCGAATTTGAATTCCTCCGCGCCACCTGCGTCGAGATGTACAGCGTCCTCATCGCCTCCGGACTGGAGCTAACCGCCCAGTCGCACCTCAGCCTGGCCACCCTCTGCCAGTGCACCCGCGAGACCCTGGAATCCACCGCCGCCGACCCGGTTCACGTGGAGCTGACCATCCGCAAAGCCGCCGCCCATTCCCGCTGCGAACCCGGCGGATCCTGCATTCCTCCCACCGCCGCCTGAATTCCGCTCTTTTGGGTCCGGATTTTTCCCATTCCGCACCCTTTTCGCCTCCACTGCGGCCATACTATTGCCAGTGGTGGGTCACATGGGCCAGGCAGAAAAGGTGGACGTGATCGTCGTTGGCGCCGGTCCGGCGGGCTGCGCCGCCGCGTG
>JAJZJJ010000168.1 GCA_021810175.1 Acidobacteriota bacterium
CAACCCCTACGGCGCATGCCCCCGTTGCCAGGGCTTCGGCAACACCATCGACTTCGACCTCGCGCTCATCATTCCCGACCCATCGCGCACGCTCTCCGAGGGCGCCATCGATCCCTGGAACCGCCCCAAGTACCGCGCCTGGAACACCGAACTCCGCCGCGCAGCCATCCAGAACGGCATCCCCATCACCAGGCCCTGGTTTGACCTTACCGAGGCAGAGCAATCCTTCGTCCTCGACGGCCACGGCAGTTTCCCCGGCGTGCGTGGCTTCTTCGATCAGATGGAGCGCAAAAAGTACAAGCTCCACGTCCGCGTCATGCTCTCCAAGTACCGCGGCTATGCGCTCTGCCCCGACTGCAAAGGCCAGCGCCTGCGCGCTGAAGCCCGCGCCGTCCGCATCCACGGCAAAAATATCTGCGAAGCCGCCGCCCTCACCATCCGCGACGCAAACAGCTTCTTTGCCGCGCTGGAGCTCTCGCCCATGCAGGCGGAAATCGCCGGCAGCATCCTTGAGGAGGTCCGCCAGCGCCTGCACTTTCTGGACGCCGTAGGCCTCGACTACCTCACCCTTGACCGGCTTGCTTCCACGCTCTCCGGCGGTGAGGCGCAGCGCATTCAGCTCGCCACCTCGCTCGGCTCACGCCTCGTCGGCGCGCTTTACGTCCTCGACGAGCCCTCCATCGGTCTCCATCCCCGCGACACCGCCAAGCTCATCCACATCCTGGAAGGCCTGCGCGACCTCGGCAATACCATCCTCGTCGTCGAGCACGACCCGGACATCATCCGCTCTGCCGACCACCTCCTCGATCTCGGGCCCGGAGCCGGTGAATTCGGCGGCCAGTTGCTCGCTTCCGGCAGCGTGACAGAAGTCGAACAAAATCCCGCTTCCCTCACTGGCAAATACCTCAGCGGACGCCTTACTATTCCCGTCCCCAAATACCGCCGCGATGTCGACCTCGACAATAAACGCACCAACATCCGCCTCGAAGGCGCACGCGCCAACAATCTCAAGGGCATCGACGTTCAGATTCCCCTCAACGCCCTCGTTTGCATCACCGGTGTCTCCGGCAGCGGAAAGTCCAGCCTCGTTCACCAGGTTCTCTACAAGGTCATCTCGCATCAGCTCGGCCGCGTCGAAGGCGGCGACCCATCCCACCTCTACCGCTCCATCACCGGCGCCGACCGCCTCAATGACATCGTCCTCGTCGACCAGACGCCTATTGGCCGCACCCCGCGCTCCAACCCCGTCACGTACATCAAGGCCTTTGACGCCATACGCGAATTGTTCGCCGCCCAGCCAGAAGCCCGCCGCCGCGGCTACTCCGCTGGATATTTCTCCTTCAATGTGCCCGGCGGCCGCTGCGATGTCTGTGACGGAGACGGCACCGTCACCGTCGAAATGCAGTTCCTCGCCGACGTCGAGCTGCCTTGCGAAGAATGTAACGGTACGCGCTACAAATCCAGCGTCCTCGAAATCAAGTACAAGGGCAAAAGCATCCACGACGTCCTCGGTCTCACCGTCAAGGAAGCCCTGCGCTTCTTCACCGGCCATCCCAAGATCATTGACAAGCTCGCCGTCCTCGATGAAATCGGCCTCGGCTACCTCCGTCTCGGCCAGTCCGCCACCACGCTCTCCGGCGGAGAAGCCCAGCGCGTCAAGCTCGCCCTGCATCTGGCCAGCGTCCGCTCCAGCGGTCACTCCGAAGCCCGCAAGGCTGCCAACCGCATCCTGTATATCCTCGACGAACCAACCACCGGCCTGCATTTTGAAGACGTCGGCAAGCTCCTCATGGCCTTCAAGAAACTCATCGATGGCGGCGCTTCGCTCCTCGTCATCGAGCACAACCTCGACATCATCAAATCCGCCGACTGGATCATCGACCTCGGCCCCGAAGGCGGCTCCGCCGGCGGTCAGATCGTCGCCACCGGCACACCCGAAGAAATCGTTCGCAACCCTCACTCGCATACAGGCTATTGGCTCGCCCGCGTCCTCCCCGCACCAGCGGCCAGCGCACCCCATCAGGAATTAGTGGTCTAATCCATTTATGAAGTCGTTTCACCGTCTGCCCCTCGTCATTCTGCTGGCATCGCTCGCCCTGCCGGCTTTTGCACAGTCCGCGCCGCTCCCGCCCGGAACAACCGTTCCATCCGCCCCCGGACAAACGCCAGCCGCCGCGCTCGGCTCCATAGAAAAGGACATTGCCGCGGGCAAGTACACCACCGCCGAGAGCCATCTGCAGACATTTCTCTCCACGTATCCCCAGAACGACCGGGCTTACTTCGATCTCGGCTACTGTGAAGACGCCCAGGGCCACACTGACGCCGCTGCCGCTGACTTCCGCAAGGCGCTCGCCATCAATCCCAGACAGTTCGAGTCCCATTTAGCCCTGGGTCTGCTGCTCGCCCGGCAAGGCGACTCAGGCGCGCAACAGCAGCTCGAAGCCGCCACGCAATCCACGCCCAACCCGCCTAATCCTGTCGCCAAGGCGCAGGCTTACCGCGCGCTCGCCCGTCTGCTCGTCAAGAGCAATCCCACTGAGGCCAGTAACGATCTCGTCCAGGCCCTCAAGCTCACCCCTGAGACCACCCCGGACACCCTCCTTGCCGCTCAGATTGCCGAAAACGCCGGCGACCTCGATATCGCCGAGCAGGAATACAACAAGGTTCTGGCCACATCGCCGCAAAACTCCGAGGCCATCACGGGACTCACCCAGATCTACATCCTGCAAAAGCAGTACGCCAAGGCCGAGCCCCTGGTCCGCTCCGCTCTTGCCCGCAATCCCAACGACCCCACCCTCAACGCACAGCTCGCAGCCATTCTCAGCGCACAGGGCAAGCTCCCGGAAGCGATTGCTGCCCTCGAAAAGCTCCATCAGCTCCATCCCCACAATCCCAGCGTCGGAGCCATGCTCGCCGATGCGTACTTGCAGGCCGGCCATCTCAACAAAGCCGCCGCGCTCTATCCTCAGGTCATTGCCGCCGACCCCAAAAGCATTGATCTGCTCGACTCCTACGGCCAGGTGCTCATCCGCCAGCAGCACTACGCTCAGGCTATCCCCGAATTCCAGATGGCCGCCCAGCTCGACCCCAGCGACATCAATGCATGGTCCGGTATCGCCTTTGCTTCCAACGAAACCCACCAATATCAGCAGGAACTCGATGCCCTCGCCCATCGCGCCCAGCTCATTCCAGACTCTCCGGCCACGCTCTTTCTCTGGGCAACCGCCTATGATCATTTGCATCAGACGAAAGTAGCCGTAGACTATTACCATCGTTTTCTGGCAGCAGCGCCCGCCAGCAAGTTCTCCATGCAGATCTGGCAGGCGAAACATCGCCTCGACGCACTGGGCAAATAGAACCCAAAGGGTCACTCTGCCCGTGTCAACTCTGGTTCCCATTTTGGAATCAGCCCGCATTTTGACTGATTTTCGATTGATGCGCTGTCTGCCAGGCACTAACCTCAAATAGGTCAATACGTTTGCTGGTGCAATTCCACACGCAGCTTTAACAGCTGCCGGCATGCGCGATTGAGCAGTAGTCGGAGGCCTCTGAACTCCTCCCTCGAGTCGGGAGACGCACAGGCCGAGATTGAGATCGAAAGCGAGAAACATCGCTTCAGGAGTTTCTGTGTCGACCATTTCGATGCCGAAGCACGAACCCGCCGAAGACCCAACCTCGGCCCTTGCGTGCGCACAGCACTGCACCACCCCATTTCCGGTGCCCTACTCGATGGCCTTCCAGCCCATCGTGGACTTTGATACCCAGAGCATTTATGCCTATGAGGCGCTCGTCCGGGGACTCAATGGCGAGCCGGCTCACACCATCCTCGATCTCGCGGACGACTCCAACCGCTACGCCCTCGACCAGGGCTGCCGCACGAAGGCCATCGAAATGGCCTCCGACCTCGGCATGGCCACCACCGGCGCCAGCCTTTCCATCAATTTCTATCCCAACGCCGTCTATAACCCGGCCACCTGCATACGCCGAACGCTCGAAACCGCAACTCGCAAAAACTTCCCCCTTGAACGCCTCATATTCGAGGTCACCGAGGGCGAGCGCGTCCGCGACCAGGACCACCTCAACTCCATCATCCGCGAGTACCGCTCCCGCGGCTTCCGCATCGCCATTGACGACTTCGGCGCTGGCTACGCTGGCCTCAACCTGCTCGCCAACTTCCAGCCGGACATCCTCAAAATCGACCGCGAACTCACCCGCGAAGTTGACTCCCGCCTCGCCCCCCGCATCATCATCAAAGCCATCATGACCGCCTGCCACGCACTCGGCATTCAGGTGATCGCGGAAGGCGTCGAAACAGGCGACGAGCTCCTCGCCCTGCGCGACCTTGGTGTCCGGTACTTCCAGGGCTTCTTCTTCGCGCGCCCCGGCTTCGAGCATCTCCCTTGGTGGGTCAACTGAACCACCAAGGCACTTCCTCCTGTGGATAAGCACCCAGCCCTGCTGTGCTACCTTCAAGTCTGTAGTGAGCACCGAACTCGTCCGCTGGTTTGAAGAAGAATACCGTGCGCTCCGCCCCCGCGCTCCCATCCCCTCCATTCACGTCCGCTTCTACCGGTTCACTTCACTCAACACCACCATCCGTCTCCGCGAAGGCCAACTCCGCGTCAGCCTCTCCGATCTCCTCGAAGGCGCCCCGGAACCTGTCCTTCGCGCCATCGCGCACATCCTGCTCGCCAAGCTCTACCGCAAGCCCATCGACTCGGCCCACGCCCGCCGCTATCGCCGTTACACCAGCAGCGAAACCATGGTCCGTCACAGTGAGCTCATCCGCCAGACCCGCGGCCGCAAGCGCATCTCCACTCCCCAGGGCAAGCATTACGACCTCGAAGAAGTCTTCGAATCCCTCAACATCCGTTTTTTTCATGGCCTGCTCGGCCGCCCGCTCCTCACCTGGAGCGAGCACTCCGCGCGCCGCCTCCTCGGCCACTACGACCCGGCCCACAACACCATCATGATCAGCCGCGTCTTCGACCGCCCCGGCACGCCCCGCTACGCCATCGAATACCTCATGTACCACGAGATGCTTCACCTCAAGCATCCCGTCAAATCCCGCAATGGCCGCCGATGCGTCCACCCGCCCGCCTTCCAGGCCGAAGAAAGACTCTTCCCCGAACTAGACCTCGCCAAGGCCTACCTCAAAACCCTCTAGCGGCCGCTCGCACCTGCCCGGCGCCAATCTGGATTCCGCCAATGGATCCCGATATGGAACCATCCATTCGAAAATTTTCCGCAGGGGTCAGCAACGGACGATCACAATCCAAAATCTCTGCGGTATGATGAGTGCCACAGAATCGACCGCACTTCATCCATACACGAACCAAGGCGAGGTCGATAAGCGCAAAAGGTACAAGACCATGAGTTGGCTGTCAAAGCTGTTCGCACCCCCTGATAGACGCAAGGCCAGCAGGCATCCGTCTCCGCCCTTGTTGGCTTTCTACTGGGACGGGGAATCTCCCAAACCTCACGCGGTTCCTGACATCAGCCGTAACGGCATTTTCGTCAAAACCGAGGATCGCTGGACCGCAAGCTCGATTCTTCGCGTCACATTGCAGACGCAATCTGAAGATCCTCAAAAGTCCGGTGAAACCATTACCGTACAGTGTCGGGTGGTCCGCGCGGAAGAAGACGGAGTCGGAATGGCCATCCTGCTGGCGGAGGAAAATAGATCCGGCTCCCCCGCAGCACTGGGATCGCCGGCGACCCGCAGACAATTTAAGAAATTCATTGAGCATCTCGCCGCGGAGATGACCGAAAAGCCCCTGCCAGATCCACCGCACCTGCCATTTCCCGAACCAGTGCAGATGACCGCCCCGGCAAGCTACGGCGATCAAGCCGCTGAGCAAGATCCCAAAGACAATAAATAAACGAAGCCCACCACAGACTCCAGCAAACGCGAAACAGCCCTTCCAATTAAGGAAGAGCTGTTCCCCGATAGAGTCTGTCCCATCCGGTGCAACCACACAGCTGAAAGCGAATGGCGAGGGGCTGAAAACTACCCCTGCCCGGCAGCAGCAGCCGTCTCCACCTTCGATCCGTCCTCCGGCTCCGGCTTCAATCCATCCTGCCCGACCTCCACCACCGAGCCGTGACTCCGCGACCACCACAATAGGATGATCCCTCCCAGCATCGACCCGATGCTCGCCCACTGTGCATTCGTCAGATCGAGAAAAATCTTCGGATTCCGCCGGATAAACTCCACCAGAAAACGCGCCGCACCCGTCCAGATCAGGTACTCAGCCGTAATTTGCCCCAGCCGTCGCGGCGTCCCCGGCCGGCTCCGCCGCCACAGGATATAGAAAATAATCGTCCCGCCGATAAACTCAAAAATCGGTGTCGGATACACCTTCTGCAGCGTCGGCACAATTCCGTGCGGATAGCTCATCCCGAACCACATCTTCGTCGGAATGCCGTAGTCGCCGTCACCCGCAAGCTGGCACCCGATGCGCCCAATGCCATACCCGAGCGCCGCTGAAGGCGAACACAGATCCAGAATCCGAAGCGGGCGAATCTTGTACGTCCCGCCCTGCCATAGCAGCGCTGCAATCCCGAGGATCAGCCCGCCAAACCACGCAAGTCCTGCCCTGCTGATCATCAGCGACGAATGCTCCATCAGACGTTC
>JAJZJJ010000169.1 GCA_021810175.1 Acidobacteriota bacterium
TCTGAATGAGCTGCTGGCGCGGATCAACGCGGGCCAGGGCAGCCTTGGGATGCTGGCGAAGGATCCGAAATTCCAGGCGAAGCTGAACGACACTCTGACCCAGATGGACACGCTGCTGCAGAACATGAACAGCGGCAAGGGAACGCTGGGGCAGCTGATGCAGAACCGGGCGCTCTACGATCACACCGACCAGGTGATGCTGGAGACGAAGGGTCTGATGACCGAGATTCGCAGGAACCCCAAAAAGTATCTGACGATCCGCATGCGGATTTTCTAGGAGCCGGCCGGGCGGATGCCTGGAACGCGGGCGGCGGTCCTGGTGGACTGCAGGGCCGCGCTGTGGCGGGCGAGCTGGTTCGGCCGCGGCGGATTCCGCGCGGCACAAAGTAGCGCGCTCATGAGAAGATTGATCGTTATACGGGGCTTTGCGGTAGCTGTTGGCACAGATCCGGTACGAAACCGGAGAGATGAGCGAATGTGCGCGGCAGCGAGGTAGACCGCTCCGTGCCCGGAGGGTTCCGGCCGGAAGGGCGGGATGGCGAGGGGGCGGCGAGGATTCCGGCTGAAGGCGAGATGAAGATGCCGCCGGAGACCACCGTGCGGGACAGGAAGCGAACAACAACAGGCGGCGGGGCAGCGAAGGAATCGCGGCGCCGCCGCTGCGACCGGGAGCGGAGGGCCGGATTTCCGTTTACAATTGTCCGGTATCATCCCTACAGCTTGTCCAGAACGCCGCGGAGGCGAACTGGCGTGAAGGAAACGCATGAAGTTTCGGAATTTCGGCCGGGTCGCTCTGGCTCTGGCGGCAACCCTTGCACTCACATTTGGGGCTGAGTCCTGCAACTATAACTACACCGAGGCGTATATCTTCATCACCGGTTCGCAGTACAACCAGGTTGGGGCATACCGCGAAAGCAATAACGATGGTCAGTTGCGGCCGGAGGGCGTAATCAGCTCGGGCGGCAACGATCCTGTCCGTGCGGTGTTGCTGAACGGGGGGCGGTACCTGTACGTGCTGAACGAGGGCAAGCCGACGACCGACGCGTCGGGAAACATCACATGGTCGGGTGCGAACATCTCGCTGTTCAGCGTGGGTGGGCGCGGCAATCTGTCCTACCAGTATTCCTATTACAGCCAGGGAGAAGGTTCGTTCCGGATCGCGACGAGCATTGACGGGAGCTATCTGTACGTGCTGGACGAATACCAGCCGGGGCCGACGCCGAATGTGACTCCGGGTTCGCCGACGCAGTCGGCGGCGTATCCGTGCTGGGATTCCACGGACCATGTTTACCGGCCGGAAGGCGACATCACGGTGTTCAAGGTGGATCCGTCGACGGGCCGCCTGTTCCTGCTGCAGAACCTGCAGCAGCAGAACGCGCAGGGGACGCCGCTCACGTATTTCCCGCTGGGGTGCGGTCCGATCGATTTCAAGCTGGACTCGAACTACCTGTATACGGGCGAATCGTATGATCCGGCGACGAATCAGCACCAGGTGGTCTATGCGTATGCGGCCAGCGCCACGAACGGTCAGCTGACGCAGGTTCCGGGGGGCTCGCAGCCGATCGGGACCACGTCGATGAGCTATCTGGGGGTTAGTGCGAACGGCCTGTGGCTGTACGTGCTGGACAACGGATCGAACGAGATTTATACCTTCTCGCCGGGTGCGAACGGGCTGCTGTCGGCGGCGACGGGCGGCGCCGTCGCGAACAATGCGACCACGGCGGGCATGGATGCGATGACGACGGACAGCCAGACGAAGTATCTGTACGTCGCGAATACGCAGTCGCCTGGGCTGAACCAGTCCACCAGCGCGCTGTCCATCTTTAACGTCACGCCGGGAACGGGACAGCTGACCCCGTCGACGCCGCCGACGTATGGGGTGGGATCGACGCCGGTGTGCGTGTTTGAAGATCCATCGCACCAGTACATGTACACGGCCGATGCGGGCAGCAGCACGGTGACTGGCGCAGCGTACGATCCGCTGACCGGGAACCTGCGCAATCTGACCAAGGGGTCGACCTGGAACGTAGTGGGTACGCCGACGTGGTGCCTGTATAGCTCCAACACATACTGATGCGAGCAGGAATGGAGTCGATGAAGTTGAGCCAATTGGCAAAGCGGCTGCTGGCGGTCGCGTCCACCGTGGGACTGGCGCTGTTGATTACCTCGTGCGGCGCCAGCAACACGATCGATTTTATATACGTCACCGCCAACCAGCAGGACCCGGGCAAGATCAACGCGTATCAGGTGGACTCGGTGTCGGGAGCGCTGTACCAGATTCCCGATTCTCCGTACTCGTCCGGGGGGCGCAATCCTGTTTACGACGTGACCACGCCCAACGGCAACTTCCTGTATGTGGCGAACCACGACGACAACACGATTGTGGAGTTTGCCATTGGTATCGACGGTAAGCTGTATCCGCTGCAGACGGTCAACACGCCGGGCACGGAGCCGGTGGCCCTGGCGATGAACCCGTCGGGCACATACCTGTACGTTCTGGACTACTATGCGCCGGCGGCGCCGGGGCAGGCGTCTTATACGGATCTGAATCCCGGGCCGGGCGCCGTGATGGTGATGCCGATCGATCAGAAGAACGGCCACCTGGGAGCGGCGCTGACGGTGGGCACGGCCAATTACTGGGACGTGCAGTGTTTCCCCACCAACCTGGCGGTGACGCCGGACGGCGGATATCTGTATGTGACCAACACGAACTCGGTGGTGGTGACCAGCTCGCCGCCTGTAACGGGCACGGTGCCCACGCGGCCCACAGCCTGCCCGGATTCCGGAACCGTATCCGGCTTTAAGGTGGACGGAACGACAACCGGTGGAGCGCAGACGGTCACAGGGCTGACGCCCATCGCGGGCAGTCCGTTCGGCGCGGGCGCCGGTGCGGGGCCGACCGGTATTATTGCCGATCCCGATAACGCGGCGCTTTACGTAACAGACGGGATTCGGAACCTGCTGGATACGTACACGATTGGCTCCGGAGGGGTGCTCAGTCTGGCGTCGCAGGTGGCTACAGGGACCATGCCGATGGGCGCGCTGGTGGTCAACACCGGCAGTACGGGCAAATACCTGTATGTCACCAACTATCAGGACGGATCGATCAGCTCCTACTCGCTCAATACGGGGACTCCGGTACCGCTGACGACCACCAGTTCGGGAGCGTCGGGTCCGTTATGTCTCCTCGTCGATCCCGAGACCAGCCGGCTCATGTACATTGCCGACTATACAGGGAACCAGGTGGGCGGACTGTTGCTGGATCCGACGACGGGAGGGTTGATTACGAATATGAATCAGCCTTATCCGACGGCGGGACAGCCGACCTGTGTGGCGGGAGTAGCGCACCCCGGAAACCCGCAGGGGCTGTAGGCGGGAACCGATGGCGGAATGCATGCAGGATTTCCATGATGGGAAGGGAACGATCCCGAAACTTGGCTCCCGTGAGGGACGAAGGAAGAGCATGAAGTTGAAGAGAATCGGCCAGGGGCTTCTGGCATCGGCAGCGAGCGTGGCAATCGCGTTGGGGACCACCTCATGCAATCCGAGCCACACCATCGACTATGTGTATGTCACGTCCAACACTTCCAGCAGCGGGAACTCCGGGCAGGTGGTCGCGTACCACGTCGATTCGCAGTCGGGCGTGCTGACTGAAGTGACCGGATCGCCGTACTCCTCGGACGGCGCGAACCCGGTGGCGGAGGTGGCTGCGCCGAACCAGCAGCACCTGTATGTGGCCAATCACGACAGCAACAACATTGCCGTCCTTGCCGTGAACACGGACGGATCGCTGGCCAACTTCAAGACCTATACAACGCCGGGCCTGGAGCCTGTGGCCATGGCCATGAACCAGGCGGGGACGCTGCTGTTCGTGGTGGACTATTACCAGGCGGGCTACAGCGACGCGAATCCCGGGCCGGGCGAGCTGCTGACCTATCCGATCAACGCGGATGGCTCTCTGGGTTCGCCGATCGTGAATGGCGGGATGGCGTACATGCCGCTGCAGTGCTTCCCGGCGGACGTTGCGGTGTCTCCAAATGACAATTATGTCTACGTGACGAACACGAATTCGGTGGTGGTGACGACGTCCGCGCCGACGACCGCCGCGCTGCCGAAGACGCCGGCCGGATGCCCGGTGCAGGGCACGATTTCCGGCTACTCGATTGCGGCCAACGGTGCGCTGACGCCGATCGCCGGAAGCCCGTTTTCGGCGGGAACGACGCCGACCGGGATGGCGATCGATCCGACCAGCCGCTTCCTGTATGCGACCGACAGCATTCAGAACGAGCTGATCGCGTATGACATTCAGACCGGTGGAGTGCTCTATCCGCTGAACAATGGGCCGTTTGCCACAGGGACTTTCCCGGTGGATGTGGTGGTGGATCCGCGGGACCAGTACATTTACGTCACCAACTACAACTCGGCGGACATCAGCCAGTACACGCTTTCGCTGGCGACGGGGACGCCTTCGGCAGCCGCAACACCGACGCATCCTTCGGGCGCGCCTGGGCCCACCTGCATTGCGATTGATCCGGCGCTGGGCCGATTCGTGTACACATCGGATTACCTTGGGTCGTATCTGGGCGGGGCGCTGCTGAATCCGAACACGGGATTGCTGAGCGAAACTCAGCTGCAGCCGTATCCGATCAATGGAAAACCGACCTGCGTTGCGGTGATTCCGCACGGCAACCACGCGACGGAATATGTATCGCCTGTGGCGGGGCAGTAAGCCGGGCAGGAAAAACCAACTGAAGCACAGAAGGCCGCCAGCAATGGCGGCCTTTTGCATTGGTGCGCCCTGCGCGGTGCGACCCGCGCGGTTCCTGCCGAAGCCGGGCCGGCAAAAGTCTGCGACAGGACGGAAGGGGCCGGCTCACCGCCCCGCGATGGGGGCGGGCTTCGCCAGCCAGCGCTCCGACGCTCGGAGGCAAAACAAAACCCCGCCAGGTGGCAGGGTTCTGTTTTGCCTTCAGGTTCGACGGCGGGCCAGTGCCGGCAACGCACTATTTGCCGACGACGATGACCTGAAAGCTGCCGGGAAGGATCGAGGGCCAGCGATGCGGGTTTTGGGGAGTGGCGGGAGGCCGGGGGCCGAATTTCGCCGTCACCAGGTAGAGGTGGGAACCATCCGGCGCCAGGGCCATGGTGCGAGCGCCCATCTCGGTGTGCAGATTCTGCACCACGGTGTAGCGATCCGGCGAGTCCTCGCGAACCACGGTGAGCGTGCCGCTGCCGCCATTGGAGCTGAAGGCGAATTGGTCGGCTGCGGAGAAACGGGCGGCGTCGGGACCCTCGCCGATGGCCGGCGTGGCGACAACTTTGCCATTCCGATCGTCGACGACCGCCATCATCCCGTTGTGGCAGACGGAGAAGAGCCGGTTGTGGGCGGGATCGATGGCAAGCCCGGAGGGATGCTGGCAGGGAGCCAGCGACCAGGTGTTGACCAGCTTGCGCGTGCGTGCGTTGAAGTGCACGATCTGGCTGGTGCTGGCAATGTTGTCGAAGACGTCGCCACGGCCGTCGGCAACCGGAAACTCGGGCCTTCCGGGCAGCTGAATGGTGGCGACTAAGGTGTTGGTCTTTGTGGAGATGACGCTGACGGTGTTGCTGCCGCCGTCGAAGGCCCACACGGTTTTCGTGACCGGCTCAAAGACGGCGCCATCGGGGTGATTGCCGACCGGGATCCGCTTGACGATTTTGTCGGTGCGGCGGTTGAAGACGGCCACCTGGTTGGCTCCGCCGTCGGTGATGTAGCCGTGGATGCCATCGCTCGAAAAGACCACGCAGTGGATGCCGTGCAGACCGGTGACGGCCCCCAGCTTCTTTCCGGTGGTGGTGCTGACGATGTCCACGCGATCGCCGTGGGTGAGGTAAAGCTTGTGGGTGTGGGGCGCGATGGTCATGTAGTCCCAGAATCCCGAGCCGCCGATTTTCCAGACATGCTCGACGTGAAACGGGCCCTGGGCGCGCAGCGACGACGGCGCGAGAACCAGCGCGCAGAGAGCCACGGCGGGCGCAAGGCGACGGAGAAGTTTCTTCACAGCAGCGTGCTCCTTTTGAAATAAAACGCGCCCCAAGGATAATTCAGAAAACTGAAGATTGGGTGAAGGCGTTGTCATGCCGGGCTGCGCCCGGAGGTGGGTAGGCGGCGCGCAGACTCCGGCGAGGGCATCTTTTGACGCAGGCCTGGCGGCGACAGGCGGCTCCTGCGATACATTCAAAGTGTGCTTGAAGCTGTGGAAACAGTTACCGGGCTGCGGCCGGCGGTGGAACTTTGTCTGCGGGTGTCGCCAGCGGCTGCGGCGGAACAGGCGCTGCACTCGACCTACGTGCGCTTTTCGCTGCTGGCGCTCAGCTCCATCTTTTTTCTGGTGGATCCCTTCGCGGCGATCCCTTCCTTTATCGCCATCACCTCCGGGGTGAGCGCGCGGCGGCGGCGGCGGATGGCGTGGAAGGCTGCGGTGACCTGCTTTATCGTGCTCACCGCCTTCGCGCTGGCGGGCCAGTACATCTTCAGCCTCTTCGGGATCAAGCTGCCGGCGTTTGAGATTGCCGGCGGCCTCATTCTGCTGCTGATTGGCATCGACATGCTG
>JAJZJJ010000170.1 GCA_021810175.1 Acidobacteriota bacterium
GCTTGGCTGTCGCAGGCCCTGCCGTGGGCCTCGCCGAAGACGCTGCCGGGCGCGAATACGCCGATCCGCCCGTGCTGGCTGGCCGCGCTCCGCTCCCCGCGGGCCGCGCAGCATTCCCCGATCCCAGCGAACTTCCCGCAGGCAGCTGGCTCAGAAACTCCTCCACCGGCAACAGCCGCTGCAAATGCACCAGCTTGATCAGGCCCAGCTCCAGGTGGAAGCGCTGCTCCTGCCGGTAATTCAGCTCGTCAAAGGTGCGGAGCATCATCTGCAGAAAGCGCGTGATGTCTTCCTCGGAAAAAAGCATGGCCGAGCGGCCCACGCGGGCGCGCTCGTCAGGAGAAATCTGCAGCAGCTCCGTCTCTTCGCCGCCGATCTTGAACATGAGCGCGTTTCGCAGGTAGCGCACAAACTGCCGCGCCAGTTGCACGGGGCTGTTGCCCGCGTTGAGCAGGCGGTTGACCTCTTCGATCAGCGCAGCGGACTGGTTTTCGCTGATCGCCTCCATCAGCCGCTCGAAAACCGCGTTGGGCACCGTGCCCATCAGCTCCCGAATGGCCTCCGCATCCAGATGCGGCTGCCCGCCTTCGATCCGCGCCGAGGCGATCGCCTGGTCCATGATCGAGAGCGCGTCGCGCATCGAGCCGTCGCCCGCCTCGGCCAGCAACGCCAGTGCCGCATCTTCGGCCACAACATTTTCCTCCGTGGCGATCGCCCGCAACTGCGCCAGGATGTCGTCAAAGCGGACGGCGTGGAAGCTGTAATGCTGGCACCGCGACCGGATCGTCTGCGGAATATTCTCCGGCTCCGTCGTCGCCATCATGAAAACGACGTGTTCGGGCGGCTCTTCGAGCGTCTTCAGCAGCGCGTTAAAGGCGGCGTCCGTGATCTGGTGCGCCTCGTCGAGGATGTAAATCTTGTAGCGGTCGCGAGACGGGCGATAGCGCGCAGCCTCGCGCAGTTCTCGGATCTCGTCGATGCCGCGATTCGTGGCCGCGTCGATTTCGAGCACATCCACCGAGTTGCTGCTGCGGATCTCCTCGCACGACTCGCAAATGCCGCAGGGCTCGGCTGTCGGCCGCTCCGCCGACCCAACCTCGTTCCGGCAGTTCAGCGCCATCGCCAGAATCCGCGCGATCGTCGTCTTCCCGATGCCGCGATGGCCGGAGAAGATGTACCCGTGCGCGATTCGGCCCTGCGCCAGCGCATTCAGCAGGGTGCGGGTGACATGCTCCTGCCCGGCAACGTCGCTGAAGCGTTGCGGGCGGTACTTGCGAGCGAGAACCTGGTACGCCATGATCTGCCTACGATTGTAGAGCCTGCTGCGCGAAGAGATTTCTACAGGCCGAAGCGCCCACTTGCTCCGGCCCGCGAACTACTCCGGGGGCTGCGAGTCTTCCGGCGTCCAGGCGCCGTCCTCTGCCGCGCCATGGTGTTCCTTCCGGTTGCGGATCGCGTCCAGCATCAGCAGTATCCCGCCAATCACAATCGACGAGTCCGCCAGATTGAAGTCCGGCCAGTGGTAGTGGATGATCGTCACCGCGATGAAGTCGGTCACTTCCTTGTAAGCCAGCCGATCCCACAGGTTGCCCACCGCTCCGCCCAGAATCAGCGCCAGCGCCAGCCCCGTCATCGTAAACTTCCGGCCCAGGAACATCAGCACCCCGAAGACCACCACCGACGCCAGAATCGAAAACCCCGTCAGCAGCAGGTGTGTGCGCTGCGGATCCGCCGAGTCCGTAAACAGGCTGAAGGCCGCACCCGGGTTCAGCACATGCGAAATGCTGAAGACGTGCGGAATAATCACGATGTGAGTAGTGGGCACAACATGCTTGTTCACCCAGATCTTCGTCACCCGGTCGAGCACGATCACTAACAACGAAATACCAAGGAACGGAATGCGCCAGTCGCGGCTGCGTGGCCGCTTTTGTTCATTCATGCGGGAACCTCATATCCCATTTGTCGAAGCGCCTGCCGGCAGCGCCCGCAAACTTTTTGCCACGGCCCAAAGTCGGCAACGTCGGTGCGATAGTTCCAGCATCGGTTGCACTTTTCACCGTCGGCGGGCAGGGTTTCCGCCGCGCAACCTGACTCCGCGCCTGCGACAACCTCTACCTGTGAGACGTTAAAAAATTCTTTCAGACTTGTCTCGTATTTCTTAAGTAATTCTGCAGTTGTATCGTCCGCGCGGACGCGGATCTTCGCCTCCAGCGCCTTGCCGATGCGCTTTTCCTTGCGCGCTTCCTCAAGATTCCTCAGCGCCTCGTCGCGCACCGCGAACAGGGTCGCCCACTCCGCGAGCAATGCATCATCCCTCTTCGCCGCAATTTCCTCCGCCTTCGGGAACAGTGCCAGGTGCACGCTCGCAGCCCGCCCCGCGGCAGCCGGAAGGTACTGCCAGACCTCGTCCGCCGTGAAGCTCAGGATCGGCGCAACCAGCCGCGCCAGCGCCTCGGCGATCGTATAGATCACCGTCTGCGCCGAGCGCCGCTCCATGCTTGCCGGAGCCAGCGTGTACATCCGGTCCTTCAGCACGTCCAGGTAGATGGCGCTCAGGTCCACCACGCAGAACTCGATCACGGCGTGGTAAATCCGGTGGAACTGGAACTCCGCATACCAGCCGTTCACGCGCTCGGTCAGTTCCCGCATGCGCTGCAGCATGTAGCGGTCCAGCGGCAGCAGGTCGGCTTCAACCAGGGCGTCCTTGGCCGGGTCAAAGCCGTTCAGGTTACCCAGCAGGAACCGGAAGGTATTGCGCAGCTTGCGGTAGTTTTCCGCCACCCGCTGCATCAGGTTTTCGCTGGCGCGAACGTCTTCGCGGAAGTCCACGCTGGCCACCCACAGCCGCACGATTTCCGCGCCCAGCCGGTTGGCAATGTCGACCGGATCGACCCCGTTGCCAAGCGACTTCGACATCGCGCGGCCCTGCTCGTCCAGCGTCCATCCCGCGGTGCCCACCATCCGGTACGGCGAAGCATGCCGCTCGCCCACGCCCACTGAGGTGAGCAGGGAAGTATGGAACCACCCCCGATACTGGTCGCCGCCTTCAAAGTACAAATCGGCGGGCGCTTCCAGTCCGGGCTCGACATCCAGCACCGCGCTCCAGCTTGCGCCTGAGTCGAACCACACATCGAGAATGTCCGTCTCCTTGCGGAAATCCCTCCCGCCGCACTTCGCGCATTGCGCCCCGCCAGGCAGCAGCGAAGCAGCCTCGTGCGCATGCCAGGCTTCCGCGCCTTCGCGCAGAAACAGATCCGCGATCTTCCGGTTCAGCGCCGTATCGCGCAGTGGCTCATCGCAGCCGTTGCACAGCAGCACGGCAATCGGCACGCCCCACACCCGCTGGCGGGAGATGCACCAGTCGGGCCGTGTCGCAATCATGTTGGCGATGCGTTCCTCGCCCCATGCCGGGTCCCATTTCACGCTGTTGCGAATCTCATGCAGCGCGCGCTGCCGGAAAGTCGTCGCCGTCCCGTCCGGGTTCTGCATCGGAGTATCGATGCGGATAAACCACTGCTCCGTCGCCCGAAAGATCACCGGCTTGTGGCAGCGCCAGCAGTGCGGATACGAGTGGTATACATCGCTGCGCCCCATCAGCACGCCGCGCGCGGTCAGCAGCTCGATAATCGGTTCGTTCGCCTGAAAAACCGTCTTGCCCTCGTACTCGGGCAGCCCATTGCGCAGCCGTCCCGTGTTGTCCACGTTGCAGGTCTGGTCCAGGCCATATTTCGCGCCGGTGTAAAAGTCGTCCGCGCCGTGTGCCGGGGCCGTGTGCACCGCGCCCGTGCCTTGCTCGGTCGTGACGTAATCGGCCAGCACGCCCAGAATGCTGCGGTCAAGGAACGGATGCTGAAAGGTCGCATGCTCCAGCTTCGCCCCGGCAAAGCGCGCAACTTCGACTGCTTCCGCCAGTTGGCACGCCTCGCGCACAGCCGCAGCCAGCGCTTCGGCCACAATGTAAACCTGCCCCTGCTGCTCCAGCGCAACGTACGTCAGCTCCGGATGGAACGCAACGGCCAGCGATGCCGGCAGCGTCCACGGGGTCGTCGTCCAGATGATGGTGTGCACCTTGCGCCCTGCCAGCGCCGCGTCAATCGCTACCGCATCCGACGTGAGCGCATAACGCACATACACACTGGGGCTCGTGTGCATCTCGTATTCGATCTCCGCATCCGCCAGCGCCGTGCGGTCGTGGATGCACCAGTAGACCGGCTTCAGGCCCTTGTACACGAAATCCTGCTCGAAAAACCGGTAGAAAGTCTCCAGAATCCGCGCCTCATACTCCCGCGACATCGTCGAGTACGGCCGATCCCAGCGCCCAAACACCCCCAGCCGGAGGAACTGGCTTGTCTGCAGGTCAATGTATTTCTGCGCGTAGGCGCGGCACGCCTTCAGGAACTCCCCGGCTGGCATTTCCAGCTTTTTCCGGCCAAGTTGCTCATCTACCTTGATTTCAATCGGCAGCCCGTGGCAGTCGAACCCCGGCACGTAGGGCGAGTCGAAGCCCGCCATGGTCTTCGACTTCACGATGAAATCTTTCAGGCACTTGTTGAGCGCGTGGCCCAGGTGAATCGGGCCGTTCGCGTAGGGAGGCCCGTCATGCAGCACGTAGCGCGGCGCGCCCTTGCGGGCCTCGCGAATCTGTTCGTACAGCTTCGAGTCTTCCCAGGCCTTGAGCCGAAGTGGCTCATTTTGAGGCAGATTGGCCTTCATCGGGAATTCGGTCTGAGGCAGCGTGAGGGTCGCCTTCAATTCTTCTGGCGCAGCGGACATCGTCTCTCCGGTATCGTCGTTCTGAACAAAATCCCAAATTTCATTCTATCTGCCCGCAACGCTGGCTCGCCTTTACGGGTCTGTTTGTGTATAGGTACAAATTAGAGAACTGGTGTTTTTCCCGGCCGGCCACCGGAGATTCACCTCCTGAACCATATGCCCGGGCGCTGGCTGCCAAAACAAGACAACGCAGCAGCCGGTCGTTCATAATTTGAGGAGATGCCGGATCCGAAGAACCGGCAACGATGTGCTATGGGCAATCCGGTTATGACGGCTCCTGAAAAGGAGCCCCAAGAAGAGCAACACCCCATCGAAGATTCCAGCACGATTCTGCAGGAGACCGACGGTTCTATCTGGTCATCGCTGATCGCGAATCTGCGCGATGCGTTCTCGTCCACCAAGCAGCCGCCGCTCGAGCTCACCTCCCAGCCCGTGGAGGTGGGCGAAACCGTGCCGGCGGAGCCCATCTGGCTGGAAATCTGGCACAACCTGAAGGACACTTTTTTCCCGGCCAAGCTGCCGCCGCTCGAGCTCACCTCCCAGCCCGTCGCCGTCATCGATCCCCTGGCCGTCAAGCGCGACCCCAAGTCCAGCGCCATTTCCACGGTGCTGCATGCGCTGATCATTGCGCTGATTATTCTCTTTGGGCTGCTGGCCCGTCGCGTCGTCGTCAAGGAAAAGGCCGAGGCAGCCGTGCCCATCCAGCCGTTTGTTCCCATGACCATGCCCCAGGCCCAGTCCATGGGCGGCGGCGGCGGGGGCGGTTCGCACGACATCATCCAGGCCAGCAAGGGCCATCTGCCCAAGTTTGAGAAGCTGCAAATTACGCCTCCGAGCGTCATCAAGGTCGATCATCCGATCATTCCGATGCCGCCTTCGGTCCAGGCGCCACCGATGAATGTTCCCGATCAGAATCTGCCGAACATCGGCGTCACCAACTCGCCGCAGGTCAAGCTCGCCTCTAACGGCACCGGCGGCAATGCCGGCATGGGCTCTGGCAACGGCACCGGCGTCGGAGCAGGCTCCGGAGCCGGCCTCGGCGCTGGAAATGGGCAGGGCTATGGCGGCGGCGTCTACAACGTCGGCGGCGGCGTCTCAGCGCCGGTAGCCATTTATGCACCCGAACCGCAGTTCTCCGACGAAGCCCGCCGCGCCAAATATCAGGGTGTGGTCGACCTGCAGATCATCGTAACCAAACAGGGTCTGCCCGCGGATATCAAGGTCGTCCGGCATCTCGGGATGGGACTCGACGAGAAGGCCATCGAGGCGGTCAAGCAATACCGCTTCCGCCCCGCGATGTACCACGGCCATCCGGTCGCAGTGCGCATGATCGTCGAGGTGGACTTCCACCTCTTCTAAAACCACCCTCAACCATTTCTCAGACTTTTCCTAAGGAGCCCGTTGCGGCTCCTTTTGCTTTTCGCCGAACCGGATCCCCGGGCATCAAACCCGCGACTTCCGTACCGAATCGTATTCAAGGCTCCCCGGCGTGCTAGGGCATTTCCCCTGTCGGTATAGACCGGCGAGAGAACCCCCGCGCGGCTTTTCCGTTAAGAAAAGCTGCACTCGGCGGGATTAAGAAAGTTCACAGTAACAGGGGAAATGCTCTAGACTGTGTGTTTCCAGAAAACGTACGTTACTGAGAACACACTATGAATCCATCTTCTTCGCGCCGTTTCGCTGCCGTCTCCTGTCTCGTCTTCGCCACCCCCATCGCACTCTTCGCGGCCCAGGCCGGCCCGCAACGCGAAAACTCGCACGGCCGCACCCAGTTGCCGATGAAAGTCTCCAGCAA
>JAJZJJ010000171.1 GCA_021810175.1 Acidobacteriota bacterium
CACAATGATCCGGTCCGCCAGCAGTACAGCCTCCTCGATGTTGTGCGTGACCAGGAAGATGGACCGCGTGGGAATGGTCTTCTTCTGCCACAACTCCAGCAGCTCGCCGCGCAGATTCTCCGCCGTGAGCACATCCAGCGCCGAGAACGGTTCGTCCATGAACAGAACTTCCGGCTCCACCACCAGCGCCCGGGCGAAGCCCACTCGCTGCCGCATCCCGCCCGAAAGCTCCTTCGGATACGCAGCCTCGAATCCGTCCAGTCCCACCGTGTCCAGAATCTTCAGGCTCCGCCGATGCCGCTCGGACGCCTCCATTCCCCGAGCCTTCAGCGGAGCCTCCACGTTTTCCTGCACCGTGAGCCACGGAAACAGTGCGAAGCTCTGAAACACAATCGAGACATTGATCTCGGTCGAGCCGACATCTTTCCCGTGCCACAACACGGCTCCGGCCGACGGCTTCGACAATCCCGAAAGCATCCGCAGCAGCGTCGATTTACCCGATCCCGACGGTCCCAGCAGCGCCACAATCTCGCCGGGGTAGACCTCCAGGTCCGTCGCCGCGATCACCTGAATGCGGGCGTCCCTCGACTGCGCGTAGAATTTTTCCACCTTCCGTGCCTGGATAATCGCTTCGCTCATCGCCTGCCGTTCAGTCGCTGGGGTGACCGGTTCATCCTGGATTGCCGTGATTCCAGGCAGCTTAACCTGAGTATTTGTATGATGGGAGGAACGCTGCGGGACGAAGCATCTCCCGATGCCAGCGTATCATCATACGTGAAGGGTTCCTTACGGGATCCATCCCCAGTTGTCCGCTTGACCCTCAGTCAGCAGCATCTTCTCATCGATTTTTTTGAAGACAAGGATTTGGTAAGAATCGAATGTCCGAAAAGCAGGCGGCGAACCAGGCAAAACCCAGGGTGCTTGTCGCGGATGACGAGCGCGTCATTGCCGACACCCTGGCGATCATCCTCAATCAGAGCGGTTTCGATGCTACGGCGGTCTACAGCGGCGAAAGAGCCGTGGAACTGGCCCAGGAGATCAAACCCGACATGTTAATCAGCGACGTCATCATGACCGACCTGAACGGCATCGATGCCGCCATTCAGATCCGCGCCATGCTGCCCAACTGCAAGATCCTTCTCTTCTCCGGTCAGGCGGCCACCGCCGATCTGCTCGACCGCGTGCGCGCTCAGGGCCACGAGTTCGAGATCCTCGCAAAACCCGTTCACCCCCAGGACCTGCTGGCTCGCCTGCGCAGCTAGCCCCGGATCCCGCTGAAGTGCTGCAGCCGTAACCGGGTTACGGCTGCACTTTCCGGTGCGGAAACCAGGTGATCCGGAAATCCATGGTCGTGTCCTGGTGCAGGTTGTTGGTGAACTTCGGATAGGTGAGAATCGGAGCTTTGTAGCCCTCGTACTGAACTCTCGCCAGCAGCTCGACATTGCGTCCAATCCTCTTCCGCACTGACCCCTGGTAGTCGTCCTGCGTCGTGCCGCCCTGAATGAACGCGTTATCCACCTTTGCCCGCCGGTACATGAACTGGATGTCCTGATCCGGCGACAGATGATATGTCAGCCATGCCTGGCCGCCCTTGGCATCCCGTCCAATCCAGTCACCCACCAGATTGCCACTGTTCGTCGGCCCCTGCTTTTGGATTACCTCGTAGTAGAAGAAGCGCCCATAATCCAGCCGGTTCGCTACCGGTCCCGCATCGGTGCTCGCCCCCTCCACCCTAAAACTCAGCTGCTGCATCCCCGGGAAGCGTGCCAGATAAATTCCCGGATGCACAGCGGCTCTGCGCGGAGCATCGATCGGGCTCACATCGTCATGCACCAGTGAATCGCAATACAGCGTCACCCAGTGACGCAGAAACGGCAGCCGATAGTCGAAATCGAAGTTGCCGAATCGCGCTCCCGGATCTTTCTTGGAAAACTTCACCGCCTCCGTTACATTCTGGAAACTGAAAAAGCTCTGCAGAAATGTATGCAACGTGATCGGCTCGTGCCCCTTCCCGCCCCAGATCACCATCCGGCTGAACCCTAACTCCAGATTCTTCGTGGGCTTGAAGCTGACCTTCTCCACGTGTACCCATGGCGAATTCGGATCCGTGTGCCCCTTCAGGCTGCCCACAAAAAAGTCGTAGCGAAACGGACCCGTCAGCATCGAAAGCAGTGGAACTCGCAGCGGCCTCACTCGGTCGATCTGAAACTGGTAGATGTCCTGGGCGTTGTCGCTCCACAGCATGCTCGCGCCCTTGTCCGGCCCCATCCAGTGATCGCTCTTGCCAAACGAAATCTCATGTCCCAGCAGGTGGTACGACAACGTCGCTTCCATCACCCGCAAATAGTTGGCGGCGGGAATCGCCCCTTCCGGAAGCGTATCCTGCACCGGATTCGTGGCCAGCGGAATGTCATCCACCGTGTTCGACAGATACCCCGCCAGCGCCGGCGAATACCCGGTTGTGCCCGGCGCATGCTGGTACTCTCCCCGGAAATACAGCGCGAACCGCCCCGCCTGCGCCCGCGCGCTGAATCCCGTGTAATCGTTGAACCCGCTGGCATACGGCCGCCCATAATCGTTGATGATCGTCTGCCCCAGATGGAAGCTGTCCCGCAGCGGTGTTCCCGCGATCCCACGGAATTCCGTATACACACTGCCCAGTTCCGCGGTCGGATGCATCAAATTATTCGCGTTGTCGATATCCGGCTGCACAACATTGAGCACCGAAAGATAAATCTCCTTCGCCTGCTCGTCGTTGCTGTTCTGGATCGCGTCCGCGCTCCGCTCCAGCATGTGTGCGATGCTCAGCCGCGTCCACGGCCGCAAACCCAGATAAGCCGAACTCACAAATCCCAGCGATTGCAGCCGGTCCATCGCCGGATAGATCCAGCTGTCCATGGGCACATACGTCGAACCCGCTACGCTGTTCGCGACCGTTTCCGCGGCTGGCTGATAAGTCTGACTCAGCGGCTGATGCTTTTGTGCCGACGCCTGCGACAAAATCGCGCAGGGCGCCAGAATTGCGGCCATCCAAAGGGAAGTTCTCAAGCGCACCTCGAAGGAAAAAGCATGGATGATCGAAGCGGATCGTCCAGCCATTGCTGATACGGACTACTACCGCTCCTGAGGCAGTGCTTACATACGCGGCGGGACGCGGATACCCCCGTGTATCTGCCCCTCGGCAGAATTATCTGGTGTTCTCAGCCTGGACGATGGCTAACGCTATGTCAAGCGCGCCCGAAACTCGCCTTTACCCACCATGACAGGCCCGTCATTTCGGCGGATTCCCGCGCTGCCGGCGCCCGGAAATCCGCCCAGTCGCTGCCCCTTACAGGTAAGTCGGATCGCCCCGCTCGGTATCCACACCCAGCTCCGCAAACGCCGCCTGCGCCTTCTTCGCGTCGAACTTTCCGTCGCGCGCCAGCTTCGACAGCGTCGCTGTTACCACCGCTTCGGCATTCACTTCAAAATGCCGCCGCAGATGCTCGCGGTTGTCGCTGCGCCCGAATCCGTCCGTGCCCAGCGAAACCAGCCGCGTCGTCAGCCACGGCGCCAACTGGTCCGGAACCGCCTTCATGTAATCGGTCGCCGCGATCACCGGCCCCTTCGCCTTGCCCAGAGCCGACAGGATGTACGGCGTCTTCTCCGCTTCCGCCGGATGCAGCCGGTTCCAGCGCTCCACGCCCAGCGCCTCGCGCCGCAGCTCGTTGTAGCTGGTCACGCTCCACACATCCGTCTGCACACCGTACTTCTCCGCCAGGATCTCCTGCGCCCGCAGCACCTCGTTCAGGATCGGACCACTCCCGAACAGCTGCGCCACGGCCTTGCCCTTGCCCCCCGGAGCCGTCTTCAGCCTGTAGATGCCGCGCAGAATGCCTTCCTCTGCACCCTCGGGCATCTCCGGCATCGGATAATCCTCGTTGTACATCGTGATGTAGTAGAAGCGATCTTCCATCTTCTCGTACATCCGCCGCAGCCCGTCCCGCACAATCACCGCCAGCTCGTACACGTACGCCGGATCGTAGCTCACGCACGTCGGAATCACGCTCATCAGCAAATGGCTGTGTCCGTCCTGGTGCTGCAGCCCTTCGCCCAGCATCGTCGTCCGCCCCGCTGTGCCCGCCATCAGAAAGCCCTTGCCCCGCGAATCCGCAAAGGCCCACATCATGTCGCCCACGCGCTGATACCCGAACATCGAGTAGTACATGTAGAACGGAACCGTCGGCACATGGTAGTTCACATATCCCGTTCCCGCTGCCGTAAACGAGGCCATCGATCCCGCCTCGGTGATCCCTTCCTCCAGAATCTGGCCGTTCTTCTCCTCGCGGTAGTACAGCAGCATGTCCACGTCGTGCGGCTTGTACTTCTGCCCTTCGCTCGCGTAGATGCCCACCTGCCGGATCGCCGACTCCAGCCCAAAGGTGCGCCCCTCGTCCGGCACAATCGGCACCATGTATTTGCCGATGGTCTCGTCCTTCATCAGGTGCCGCAGGATGCTCACGAATCCCATGGTCGTCGATACCGCGCGCCCGCGCGATCCGCCCGTCCATTCCGCGAACTCCTCCAGCGCCGGAGCTTTGAAGTTCAGCGCCGGAACATCGCGCTTCGGCATATAACCACCCAGCGTCTGGCGCCGCTCGTGCATGTACACCATCTCCGGCTGGTCCGCCGCCGGCCGGTACAGCTTGCCCGCCTTCGCGTCCTCCTCCGGAATCGGCAGCTCGAACTGCCGCGTAAACTGCACCAGCGCGTCCTCCGCAACCTTCTTCTCCTGGTGCGACGCGTTGCGCGCCTGCGTGCTGCCCAGCCCGTAACCCTTCACCGTCTTCGCCAGAATCACCGTCGGGCCGCCCTTGTGCTCCATCGCCCGCTTGTAGGCGTTGTAGATCTTCGTCGAATCGTGCCCCCCGCGGTGCAGATGGTACAGTTCGTCGTCCGTCTTGTCCTTCACCAGCTCCAGCAGCTCCGGATACTTCCCGAAGAACTCGCTCCGCAGATACGCTCCGCCCTTCGCCTTGAACGCCTGGAACTCGCCGTCCACGCACTCTTCCATGCGCTTCAGCAGCAGACCGGTGTGATCCTTCTCGAACAGCTCGTCCCAGTCCGATCCCCAGATCACCTTGATCACATTCCAGCCCGCTCCGCGGAACACCCCTTCCAGCTCGTCGATGATCCGCCCATTCCCGCGCACCGGCCCGTCCAGCCGCTGCAGGTTGCAGTTCACCACGAAAATCAGGTTGTCCAGCTTCTCGCGCCGCGCAATCGAGAGCGCGCCCAGCGAATCCACTTCGTCCGTCTCGCCGTCGCCCAGAAACGCCCACACCTTCCGCGGCGTCTCCTGGATCAGCCCCCGGTTCTCCAGATACTTCATGAACCGCGCCTGATACACCGCGTTCAGCGGCCCAATGCCCATCGATACCGTCGGGAAGCGCCAGAAGTCCGGCATCAGCCACGGGTGCGGATACGACGAAAGCCCCGGCGTATCCCGCAGCTCGTGCCGGAAGTTCAGCACCCGCTGCTCGTCCAGCCGCCCCAGCAGAAACGCCCGCGAATAGATCCCCGGCGAAGCGTGCCCCTGGAAGTACACAAAATCGCCCGGCTGGTCGCCGTAGCTCGCGTGGAAGAAGTGGTTGAAACCCACCTCCAGCAGCGTCGCCAGCGAGGAGTACGTCGCAATGTGCCCGCCGATGCCGTGGTCCTTCTTGTTCTGCCCGTGCACCATGGCCAGCGCGTTCCACCGGATCAGGCTCTCGATCCGCCGCTCCAGCACGCGGTCGCCCGGATACGGCACTTCCTCATGCTTCGGAATCGTGTTCACATACGGCGTGACCAGCTCGCTGGTCTGCGAAATCCCCGCCTCGCGCGCCCGCTGCTTCAGCGCTGTCAGCAGTTCGGCGCCCTGTTCCGGCCCCTCGCCCACCACCACGTCGTCAAAAGCTTCGATCCACTCCCGAAGCTCCTGGGAAAAATCGCTCAGTACGGGAACGTCCGCTTTCGTTGTCATAACTCCCTCGATTCTCTGCTGCGCAAATCTCCGCCGCCTCGGCTCTCCGCCTCAGCCGCGTTTGGTGTCCTTCGCGGCAATCTCCCGCCGCCACTCCCCGGCCGGCAATCCTCGCGACGCCAGCCAGCTTTCCAGCTTCTCCACGGCTCCCGCCTGCGCCGCCTGCTTCTTCCCGCGCAGCGCCGGCTGCCACTTCGTGCATACAATCCGCGTCGGCCCGCTGCCCTGCCGCGCCCGCGCAATCGATTCATGCGCCACCCGGTACATGGCGATCACATCCTGCGCGTCCACCGCAATCTCCGGCATCCACACGCCATTCCCGATGGAGCTTGCGGAATTCTTCGCCGCCCCGCGCCCGCGCCGCGCCCCGGCTTTCGCCGCCGCCGTTTCCGATTCCTCGTCCACAAACAGCACCGGCAGTTTGGCTCCGGCCGCCGCCGCGCGCGCCTGCGCCATCGGCACACCGTCCGATTTCTCCGGCAGAAAGACCACCGTCACCCGGCCATTCTCCAGCAGCCGATCCTCCATGGCCCGGCTGAGCGCGTTCACCA
>JAJZJJ010000172.1 GCA_021810175.1 Acidobacteriota bacterium
CGATTCCCCAGCGGAGCCTCGCCCAGCAGTTCCCCATCGCTCGCATACACCGCAAAGCTGTAACCCGAATCCGGCCGTGCCTGTTTGCCGCCAATATACTGCTTCACCGTCCAGTCAATCGCCGGCTCACCCGTCTCGGCCTCGGGCCAGGCACCGCTGGTGCTCACATCACTCGCCGCCAGTGCCGGAGCATTCTGTAACCATGTCGGTTCCATATACTCGTACATCCCTTCGCGCCCGCCTTCACGCCCAAAACCGCTCTCACGATACCCGCCAAAGCCGCTCGCAGCGTCAAACTGGTTGGCCCCGTTCACCCACACCACGCCGGCCTTGATTCTCGACGCCACATCGAGCGCCACGTTGATGTTTTCGCTCCACACGCTCGCTGCCAGCCCATAAGCCGTGTTGTTGGCCAGCTCCACCGCCTCATGCAGCGTCCTGAAGCTCGTCACCGTCAGCACCGGTCCAAAAATCTCCTCCTGGGCCACCACCGACGCCGGATGCACTCCCGTCAGCAGCGTCGGAGGGTAATACCAGCCCCGCTCCGGCAGCGCCGTCGAGGGCTGCCAGCACGTCGCCCCATCCGCCACGCCGCGAGCCACCAGCCGCTGGATCCGCTCCAGCTGAACCGCCGCCGCGATCGCCCCCATGTCAATCGCCTTGTCCAGTGGAGGCCCCAGCCGCAGCGTCTCCATCCGTGCCCGCAGTTTGGCCGTCAGCGTCTCCAGCACAGCCTCTTGAACCAGCAGCCGCGATCCCGCACAGCACACCTGGCCCTGGTTGAACCAGATGCCGTCCACCATGCCCTCCACGGCGCTGTCGAGATCGGCGTCGTCAAACACCACAAACGGCGACTTCCCGCCCAGCTCCAGTGACAGTTTCTTCCCGGTCCCCGCCGTCGCCGCACGAATCGCCCGTCCCACTTCCGTCGAGCCCGTGAACGCAATCTTGTCTACATCCTCGTGCGCCGCCAGCGCCTCGCCCGTGCGCCCATCCCCGGTCACAACGTTGACCACTCCCGCCGGCAGCCCAATCTCTTCGCACAGCTCGGCAAACGCCAGCGCGGTCAACGGGGTATGCTCCGCCGGCTTCAGCACCACCGTATTGCCCGCCGCCAGCGCCGGAGCAATCTTCCACGACAGCATCAGCAGCGGAAAATTCCAAGGAATGATCTGCCCTGCCACACCGCACGGCGCATACCCTGCAAACTCTCGCGGCAGCAGTTGCGCCCACCCCGCGTGGTGATAAAAATGCCGCGCCACCAGCGGAATATCAATGTCCCGGCTCTCGCGGATTGGCTTGCCGTTGTCCATCGTCTCCAGCACGGCCAGCCGTCGCGCATGCTTCTGCACCTGCCGTGCCATCGCGTACAGGTAGCGCGCCCGCGCATGCGGCGTCAGAGCCTGCCACGGCCCCAGCGCGGCCCGCGCCGCACGCACCGCCGCATCCACATCCTCCGCCGAGCCCTGCGCGACACTCGCCAGCGCATCGCCCGTCGAGGGATCCACCGTCTCAAATTGCTCGCCCTTCGCGGGCTCATGCCATTTGCCACCAATATAGTGACAAAATCGTCGCCCGTGCCGCTCCAGCCACGCCGTCGCTTCCTTGGGATCCTCCGGTGCAGGCCCGTATTCTAGCGTTTCAAATCTTTCGAGGATGCTCATCCGTTTCCTCCGCTCCTGCTCCATCTTTCTCAGGCCATCGGCTGCCGGTACGCGGCCGCATACCGCCCCGTTGCGTAATGCTCCAGTTGCCGCTCGATATCCGTCAGCATGCCGCTCGCGCCAAACCGGAACAGCTTCGGCTCCAGCCACGGCCGCCCCAGTTCATCCTTCATCAGGAACATCCATTCCAGCGCCTGCTTCGCGGTACGAATTCCACCCGCCGGCTTGAATCCGACGGCAACGCCCGTCCGCTCAAAATACTTCCGAATCGCCCGCACCATCACCAGGCTCACCGGCAGCGTTGCATTCACCGCCTCCTTGCCCGTCGATGTCTTAATGAAATCCGCGCCCGCCATCATCGCAACCACGCTCGCCCGGCCCACGTTGCGCAGCGTCATCAAATCGCCCGTGCCAAGAATCGCCTTCATATGCACGCCCGGCCCACACGCCTGTTTGAATGTGGCAATCTCGTCATACAGCGCCTGCCACTTGCCGCCCAGCGCCAGCCCGCGCTCAATGACGATGTCGATCTCCCACGCTCCCGCCTCCACTGACCGTCGAATCTCCGCCACGCGCTCCGCCAGCGGAGACAGCCCCGCCGGAAATCCCGTCGACACCGCCGCCACCGGAATCCCGCTTCCTTTTAGCGCCTCCACCGCGGTCTCCACAAACACGTGGTACACGCACACCGCGCCCACCGTCAGCCCCAGCGATTCAATCCCCAGCTGATTCACCAGCTCCGCCTTCAGCGGCTGCCGCGCCTTCGCACACAACCGGCGCACACGCTCGGCAGCGTCATCGCCAGAGAGCGTCGTTAAATCAATGCAGCTCACCGCCTTCAACAGCCATGCCGCCTGCCATTCTTTCTTCACCGTGCGCCGCGCCGTCAGTGTCTGCACACGGCGCTCAATCGCGCTCGTATTCGCCGCAACCGACTCCACCCAGTCCAGATCCAGCGGCATGCCCGGGTTCGATCTCCACGCATCTTCTTCGTGCGGCCGCGTTGCATTTCTCTGCGGATTGATTTCCATGCTCTTGATGCTCATCGCCGTATCCCCATCGGTTGCTTCGCGCTCTCGCGCCAGGCGCCTCATCAATGCTTCGCCAGCAGCGCATCCACTTCCTCGCGACGTGGCATCGAGGGCGAAGTCCCATGCCGCGTCACAGAAATCCCAGCGACCGCACAGCCAAACTGTGCCGCCGCCACCAGGCCCTTGCCTTGGGCGAGCGCCACCGCGAATCCAGCATTAAAAGCATCCCCCGCTCCCGTTGTATCCACCACTCGTCCTGCGTTGAATGCTTCAATATGCTGCGATATTGTAGCGCTTTTCACCAGCGCTCCCCGCGCACCCAGCGTAATCACCGCGTGCCCCGCGCCGCGCTCCATCAGCTGTTCAGCGGCTGCCTCCGCCTCTTCGATGGTCGAAACCCGCATCCCCGTCAGCGCTTCCGCTTCACCCTCATTCGGCGTCACATAATCACACAACGCCAACAGCGAATCCGGACACGGCAAACCCGGCGCCGGATTCAGAATCGTTGTCACCCCCCTGCGTCGTGCCAGTGCCAGCGCATACTCCACCAGCACAATCGGCAGCTCAAACTGCGTCAGGAAACACGCCGAAGCAGCAATCCTTTCCTCTGCCCGGTCGATCTCTTGTTTGGTCAGCGTCTCGGCCGCACCAGGGCAAACCACAATCGCATTCTCGCCCGAGTCTTCCTGCACAAGGATCGCCGCCGCTCCCGTCGCCTCATCCTGCGCGCGCACCAGGAAATCTGTATTCACCCCGGCGTCTTGATATGTTCTCAGGGCAATCTCACCAAAAGCATCCGCGCCAATCTTGCTGAGGAATGTCGTGTTCGCACCCAGCCGCGCCGCCGCCACTGCCTGGTTCGACCCCTTGCCGCCGGGCCCCACCTGCAGCCCGCTGCCGACTACTGTCTCACCCCAAACCGGCAGTCGCGGCGACCGAAACGCAAGGTCCAGCGCAAAAATACCCATCACAGTTACATTTGCCGTGCTCATATCAATCTGCCTCAACATCAAGCCCAACTGCGCGCATCAGCTTCAACGCGTTGGTCGTCTGCACCACGCCCGGAACCAGTCGGTAATCAAACTCCAGTTTCCCGTCGCGGTAGCGATCTTCGAAGTGGTAATTCGCGGCTTTCCCTTCAAGCCGGCCCACGATCTCCGTCAATGCCAGGTCATGTGTCGTCACGATCCCCATCGCCCCATGCTGCAGCAGCGTCCTCACGATCGCCTCTGTCCCTGTGCGCCGGTCATTCGAATTCGTCCCGGATAGCAGCTCATCCAGCAGAAACAGCACCCGCGGCCCATGTTCTGCCAGGTCCTGCATCTGCTTCAGCCGCTGAATCTCCGCGTAGAATCGCGACAAGCCGCCCTGCAGCGAATCCAGCACGCAGATCGACGCCGCCACCAGCAGCGGCGACACCCTCAGCCGCTTCGCGCACACCGGCGCGCCCGCCTGCGCCAGCACCGCATTCAACCCGATCGCCCGCAGCAGCGTGCTCTTGCCGGCCATGTTCGGCCCGCTCAGCATAATCAACTGCCGCTCGCTGTCCAGACGCACATCGTTCGCCACAGCCTTCTTTGCCGGCAGCAGCGGGTGCGTCAACCCCTCGGCATCAAATAACGGGCCCGCAGTTACAAATTCTGGATACGTATTCTCCGGATGCTCCCATGCATAGCAGGCCAGCGCATGCAGCGCCTCCATATCTCCCGCAGCCACCAGCCACTGCCGCACACTGCTCCCATACCGCGAGCGCCACGCATCCAGAAATCCCAGGCACACCGGCGTCCAGAAAACGAAAGCTTCCACAAACCGCACCGCCATGTTGTGCCGCGACTCCAGCCACTGCAGGCCGCGATTCAGCCTCCGTACCGCATGCGAGGCCCGCACACCCTCCGCTAATAATTCACCCTGCAGTCGCTGCAGCAACTCCCCTGAAAATTTCTCCTCCTCCAGCAATTCCAGCACTGCGGCCAACAGCCGCAGCTCGCGCCCCGCCAGCTCCGCTTCGTCCGCGGCCTTGAATGTCCGCTTCCCATAAAGGTTGGCCACCGAATAGTTCAGCACGGACATCCCAATCAAAAACTCAATCGAGTGCGCTGCGCTCATCACTGCCAGCACAACGCTCGCAACCCACGCCGCCGCCAGCACCGGAGCTATCAGAAACGCAAACCACCTATTCACCGCACCGAAACCTTCGCTCCAGTCCGTCAGTTGCTCCGTGTGGACCCCCGCCTGCATCTCGCCGCCGCCCAGCGCCATCGCTTCCCGGAACGCATACCGCGGCGCAAGCTCCTGCACCGCCGCCTGCCGCTCTCTCACCATCCGCACCGGAACCGGAGCCATCAGCCACGCCGCCAGCGTCTCACGGCCCGCGCTCGTCCGCGCTATCGATAACAGCTCAAACAGTCCGCCTCTGCCGAACAAATCCAGGTCGCGCGCATACAGATGCTCGCTATGCAAAAACTCGCCGCCGCTCTGCCCTTTTCCCGCCCATCGGTCCTCAAGACGAGCAATCCCCTCCTCGTAAAAGCCCTTCATGCGCTCACAACGTTCCAGCCGTTTCAATACCCGCTCATGAAGCGCAAAAACAATCACCAGCACGGCCAGCAACACCGCCAGGATCCACGCATCGTGCGGCCGGTAGCGAACCACAGTGGCGCTCAGGACAACGAGAATAAAAAATAGCGTCAGCTTCGCGGCAATAAACAGCCGGTCGCTGCGCTTCAGGCGGGAATGATCCGCTGCCGTTGCGGCCAGCGCATCCCGGTAGTGACGCAGAGGATCGTAGACGTCCACTGCGTCATTGTTTCACGTCAGGCGTTCCTTGCCTCGCGTTCTCTGTATTGTCTTCGGAGTTTCCGTGCGAACTTGTCCGGGCCAGAGCATTGGCACTGAAGGTGTAGAGGAAAACAAGGAAGTTGGCGTAGACGTTCCATCCAGGAACGGCCACACCGCATCGATCCAGGACACCTCATGGCGTCAGTGAAATTGCCCTAGACCGCGACCGTAAAGGTGTCTTCCGTCCGCGTCACGGCGCGATACAGAGTATCCCGCTCGAACGGCACGCGTCCCGCCTCGGTAATCAGCCGCATCAGGCCTTCGCGCCGCAGCCCTTGGGGAGTCGTCGCGCCTGCATCGTGATAAATCTTCTCTTCCACCACGGTGCCGTCAATGTCATCGGCGCCAAAGCGCAGCGCAATCTGCGCGATCTTCGGCGTCATCATCTGCCAATAGGCCTTGATGTGCGGAAAGTTATCCAGCATCAACCGGCCTACCGCAACCTGCCGGATATCCGTCAATCCCGTCGTCCGCGGCAAGTGTTCCAGCGGCGTGTTGTCCGGATGGAACGCCAGCGGAATAAACGTCTGGAATCCGTGCGTATCGTCCTGCAGCTCCCGAAGTTTGACCACGTGATCCACGCGGTCTTCATCCGACTCCACATGCCCATACAGCATCGTCGCGTTGGACTTCAGGCCAATCTTATGCGCGATCCGCGCCGTTTCCAGCCACTCGCTGCCATCGATCTTGTGATCGCAGATGATGTGCCTTACGCGGTCTGAGAATATCTCCGCGCCGCCGCCCGGCATCGAGTCCACCCCCGCCGCCTTCAGGCGTTCCAGTGTCTCCGTAATTGTCAGCTTCGCACGGCGCGCAAAAAACGCAATCTCCACCATCGTGAAGGCCTTGATGTGCACCTGCGGAAAACGCTGCTTCAACCCGCGGACCAGATCCTCAAAATATTCCAGCGGCAAATCCGGATGCAGCCCCCCCACAATGTGGAACTCCGTCACAGCTTCGGTATATCCCGAGGCCGCCGTCTCCCAGGCCTGCTCGAGCGCCATTGTGTAAGACCCGTCCG
>JAJZJJ010000173.1 GCA_021810175.1 Acidobacteriota bacterium
CCCGACCGCGGAACTGGTGGAGGCAATCCACCGGGCGAAGACCGGCGCGCTCATCACCGCCTCTGTAGTCACGGGAGGCATGTATGCGGGCGCCGATCAGGCGGATGTCGAACATTTGCGCAGGTTCGGCAAACGGCTCGGACTGGCATTCCAGATTGTGGACGATGTGCTGGACGTGACGCAAAGCTCTGAAGAATTAGGTAAAACCGCAGGCAAGGACATCGCCGCCGTGAAGGCTACCTGGCCAGCCGTCTATGGCATAGAGGAATCTCTTGCCCAGGCGCAGCAGCTGATTGAGGCCGCGTATGCCGAGCTCGAAGGTTTTGGCCGCGCCGCGGAGCCGCTGAAAGCGTTGGCGCGGTACCAGGTCGAGCGGAAACACTAGCAGGACATTTTCGATTGCGAGCGGCAGGCATCAGCGCCAAAGCCAACTCTCAGCTGCGGCAACATCTCACTGGGCCGCCGCGACCGGCAAATCGATCTTCGCCTCGTCACCCTTTCCGGACCGGGGACGCATGGTTACAAAGTAGTTCTGCTCTTCAAGATTGTGATAGAAGATGCCGGCAAGTTCCGCGGCTTTGGGCCCAAACGTAGGGCGGCCGCCTTCCAGAAAGACAACTGCGACCAGACGGCCATACGGCGTGTCCGCATAGGAGCCGAACCAGCCGAACCGCGTGCCGTTGTTGGAGCAGGTCCCGGTTTTCCCGAGCACAGGAAATTCCTTGAAGTTGGCGCGCACGGACCGTCCCGTACCGTAGCGGACGACGTCTTCCATGCCCACACTCATCTCCGGGATCAGTGGACCGATGTTCAGCTTTCGCTTCACGTGGGGCTGATAGCTGGCGACCTCCGCCGCAGACTGCGGATGCTGGAGGTAGTAGAGCGTTCCGCCGTTCGCGATGGACGCGATCAGCGCGCCCAGCTGCAGGGGCGTGACCGCTACGCTTTCGCCAAAGGAACACATGCGTCCCACGCCTCCCATGCTGTCGGGCAGCGGGTGGTCAGGGTAGATGCCAAGCTGTTCGCCGGGAATATTGTAGCCAGCCAGCTCTCCCAGTCCAAACATGTTGGCGTACCTCTTGACGCGCTCAAATCCAAGACGGCGGCCGACGGTTTCGAAGTAGAGATTGTTCGAATGCTCCAGCGCATCGGTCAGCGTCATGTGATATCTGCCGCCCAGATTCACCGGAGTGTCCTTGGTGATGATTCCTTCTTCCAGCGCTGCCAGCGCTACGGAAAGTTTGATCGTCGAGCATGGCTCCGCGCCGCTCGATAGCGCGAGACGCTGGTTGACCATTGCCAAAATGCGGCCATTGTCCGGATTGATGACGACAACGGTGCCGTTCATGTCGCCAAGCGCGTCAATCGCCGCCTGGCGCACCACGGGATCTTCACCGCCCGTGATGTCCCCGGCAGTCTGTTGCTCCGCGTAGGAACTGGCGGTGAAACGCTCGTAATATCTGTGCCGCCTGCGGTAGCGCGCACGCCGCCGGTACACGGCGCGATGCGCTTGGCTGGCATGAGTGACCGGATGCGTACTGGCGTTCCTGGACGTGGCGCGACGGACGCGCCTGCGCCTGTGGCGTCTGTGGTGGACTGCGCTAGAAGGCGCCTGCGTGGCGCCGGCGCCCTGTGATTGTGCCCATCCCGACGGGTGGACGCAAAGCAGCGCGAGCAGAAACAGCCGGAGGAGGTTGAGTGGCTTCATAGTCCCTTTGCTTCCCCTTAAACGCAGGCTTGCCTCATCACGCAATTTGCATCTCAAGCGGAACGCGCTTTCGCGATCTTTCAGGCCAGCCACCCTGCGTGGTTCCGATCCACGCAGGGTGGCTGGCTTTGCTCAGGATGACAGCATTGCTATGCTTCGGCTTTCAGCGCCCACAGAAACCTTCGAATAGTTGCGGCTAGGATAAATCATGCCGCCTCAAATAAGAAGGAACATCTAGCTTCTGGTCCTCTGTTTCGCCCGCTCTCGACGGCGCGCCGGTCCTGGACGAAGGCTGGTACGGCGGGCTGGGCTGGTGCGTGGATTGGGCAGCCGAAGCGAAATGGCCGGAACCGGCGTCATTCTGCTTCGGCGCAGGACGGGGTGGTTCGGCCGCGTGACCTGCTGTATGGCTTTGCGCAGCCGCTTCCGCGCGGGCCGGCGGACTGGTGTGCGTGGCCTGCTCGGCAACTTCACTTGCGAATCGCGGCGCATGACTGTCCTTCACCGCCCTGGCATTCGACGGCGGAGGAGCGGAGACGGCATGTCTCACCGGCTCTTTGCGCGAGGGCAGATCGGGCCGGAAGCCCGTCGCGATGACGGTGATCTTCATGTCCTCACCGAGCGACTCATCCAGGACCGCACCAAAGATGATGTTGGCATCCTCATGCGCGGAGTTCTGGATGATGGTGGATGCTTCGTTCACCTCACTCAATTTAAGCGAACTGGACCCGCTGATATTGATGAGAATGCCGCGCGCTCCATCGATCGCTCCAGCTTCCAGCAGAGGCGAAGACATGGCCGCGTGGGCCGCCTCATTGGCGCGATTCGGTCCGCTCCGCATGGCTGTCCCCATAACCGCATATCCCATGCCCGACATGGTCGTTTTTACGTCAGCAAAATCGCGGTTGATAATGCCCGGGATCGTGATGATGTCGGAGATTCCCTGCACTCCCTGGCGGAGCACATCGTCCGCGATCCGGAACGACTCAAAAAAACCAGCATCCTTCGCGACATTCAAAAGGCGCTCGTTGGGAATCACGATCATGGTGTCGACGCTCTCCAGCAGCTCCTCGATTCCGCGGTCGGCCTGCAACAGCCGCCGTTTCCCCTCAAACGAGAAAGGCCGCGTGATCACCGCCACCGTCAGCGCGCCCATCTCGCTCGCTAAAGATGCAATGACCGGCGCAGCGCCAGTTCCGGTGCCGCCGCCGAGTCCGGCAGTCACGAATACCATGTCCGCGCCCTCGAGGGCTTCGATGATCTTTTCCGAATCCTCAATTGCTGCCTTGCGGCCTACGTCCGGATTCGCGCCCGCACCCAGCCCGCTCGTCAGCTTCATGCCTAACTGCAATTTGACCGGCGCCTTGGAAAGTCGCAGCGCCTGAGCGTCGGTATTGGCGACGATGAACTCTACCCCTTCCATGTGCGCTTCGATCATTCGATTCACGGCATTTCCGCCGCCCCCGCCCACGCCGATGACCTTGATCTTCGCGCCGCATGGCACTTCGTCCTGATACTGGATGCGCAGACTTTCGTCCGCAATCGCCGTCTGTGAGTCCCTCTGATGTCCGTAGTCATTCATCTCTGGTCTTCCCCCGCTTCCCTTTGTTCGTTGCTCTATCGTTTCATGGATGCAGAACAGCACCTGTGGCGTTAAATGCTTCCTGCAAAGATGGCGCGTAATCTGGCTCCTACTCCAATGTCCTCCGCCGCGCGCTGCTGGCGGACTCTGTGCGTGTACAGCAATAGTCCGATAAGGGTCGAGAATTCCGGATCGATCAGTTCTTCCGGCATTCTGGACAGCGGGACGGGCGTTCCGATTCTGGCGGCGGTTCGCAGCATGTTCTCCACGTGTTCGGCCATCCCGGGCAGCTTGGATCCTCCTCCAGTCAGGACGCAGCCTGAACCCATGGCTTCCAGAACGCCACCCTGGCGCAAACTGTTGCGCAGCATCTGAAACAGCTCCCGGGCACGCGGCTCTAGAATTTCGCAGATATGGCGCTGCGGAATCTGCCGGTATTCCCCCTGGGCGGACTCGCCTGCCTGCACCATTACCTGATTGGATTGCGGAATGGCGGTAACGATGGTGTGACCATATCCCAGCTTCAGGCGTTCCGCCTCCGGCAGCGGGACGCGGAGGACGACAGCCAGGTCATTCGTGAAGTGCGCGCCGCCGATGGGCAGCGAATCCGTATGCACCACCGCGCCCTCAAACAGGACCGCGACTTCCGTGGAGGCGGCGCCGATGTCCAGGACACAGACGCCCAGTTCCCGTTCATCGGCGGTCAGCACGGCCTCAGCCGCGGCAATCGCCTCGAACACGGTGTCCGACACTTCCACACCCGCCTTGTTCGCGCACGTAACGACGTTCTGGAGTGTGCTGGTCGGCGCCATGACGATGTGCAAATTCACTTCCAGCTTGCCGCCCACCATTCCGACCGGGTCCAGAATTCCGTCCTGCTCGTCCACGATAAAGTCCTGCGGCAGCAGATGGAGTACACGGTACTCGGGCGGCAGGTGGACCTCCCGCGCTCGCTCGACGGCAGCACGCACGTCATCCCGCGTGATCTCGCGAAGGCGGCTGCCAAGCATGATGCCCCCGCGGCTTGTCACACCCCGCACGCGCGATCCGCCGATGCAAGCTGTGGCGCTGGCGACTTCAGAATGCGCGGCTTCTTCCACCAGTTGGAAAGCCCGGTCAAAAGACTCCGTCGCAGGCTCCAGGTCGGCAATAATGCTGCGGCGCATGCCTCGCGCGGGAGTGCAGCTATGCCCCCGATACCGGACCGCGCCCTCAACGAGGTCGCAGACCATGGCGCGCACGGTCGCGCTTCCCGCGTCGAATACCGCTATTGTGCCCTGCTCCCGGTCTGGCATCCCGCTCCTGTTCTGGCGCCGTTACGCTGCTGGTCTTGCCCCATCACGCGCCGCTGATTGGGTGAGCGATCGGATCATGAACAATATGGCCCCGCTCCGGCCGGTGTTTGTGCGCTTTGTTCGAGCGTCTGGCTGCCGGGTGCGTCGCGCGATGGCCACCCCTGTTGGAAGTGACTGGCTGCGCGGGCCGGCTGTGTACCTTCCCGTCTCCAGCGGTTGCCGCCGCACTCGGCGTAGCATGAGCGCCAGTGCTCGAGCCGTTGTTTGCCGGGCCCGGCTGCGTACCCGTATCCAGGACCACCTGGGTACCGTAACGCATATCCACCGAGCGCAAGTTGGGATAGTCATGCAGCCACTGCTGGATGTGCGTCCGGTAGGCACGGTAACGTGCGGCGAAATTGGAGTCGCCTAGATGCACGATCGGGCCACCGGATGCGCCGGAAAACACGGCGCGCAGGTCCTCCGGATCGGACAGGTCCACTTCACTGACCTCCGCCAAGCGATCGCCATCGGCATCGAGCGCGTCGGCGAACCTGCGGTACAGCCGTATCCGGGACGCTCGTGTAGCGGAGGATTCGGAGGCGGAAATTCCACTGAGCACGGGGAATGAGTACTTCTGTGCCGCGGAAGCCTTCATGTCCAGCAGAACGCCGTCGCCATCCACCAGGCGGACCGAATCTCCATCCCTTGCAAAAGCGATGGGAGTCCGCTCAACCAGGCTGACACGCAGATGGTTGGGCCATATGCGCATCACAGCCGCACGGCGCACCCAGTCGATTTTCTGCAATTGCGCCTGGCGCGTGGCCAGAGGAATGCGAAAGATGCTGTGCCCCACGTCGGACGCAAAACAGGCGAGCGCCTGGTTTCGAGAAACCACGCGATTTCCGGTGACCTGTATGCTTTGGGTCGACATGAGCCTGAAACGGGGGTTGTGCCGGAGCACAGTCCGCGTCTCGCGGACAATGGCATACAGAAGCCCAAGAGAGGCCAATGCGGCCACAATTCCCGCGATCTGGACTGACCGGCTTTTCCACGCCGAGCGCGAACGGGACCTGCGGCGGCCCGAAACGCGTTCCCTGCTGCGCAGAAAAGACTCTCCGCTGCCTGCTTCCATTACCTCTTCGTCAGTCGTCTCGTCCAGGATGGGTTGCGGAATAGCGAATGTCTCCAGAGAAAAAGAATCACCTGGCCCCTCGACATCGAGCAGTGCAGTCCGTTTTCCGCGTCCTGTGAATGTTTGCACGGCCGTAGCTGGTCGTGAGAGTCGCCAAGTTGACTATAACGCGCTTCCTAGATCCCGGGCTGAATTTTTTCCGGTTTTCAAGGTATTTGCCGGTGCTTGCATGCTTTCTTCCGGGTTTTCTCGCCACGGCACATGCGGACTGTTCCTCAGTCGATCACTCCGTTCCAGAGCGGCCAGCACCAGGGCCCCCGCCGTGTGAATATTGCCCGCGCCCATTGTCAGAATCAGATCTCCCGGCTCGGCCGCTCGCGCGAGATCTTCGGCGACAGACCCGAAGGACGCAGCGTATCGAATCTGCGGATGTTCAATGTTCTTGACCAGGGAAACCGCGTCGATGCCGGGAATGGGCGCCTCACTGGCGGCGTAGATGTCTGTGATCCAGACCGCGTCGGCATCGTCAAAACAGTGGCGGAACTCCGCCTGGAGATCTCGGGTGCGCGTGTAGCGGTGCGGCTGAAACAGGACCAGAACGCGGCGAAAGCCGCATTGCCGGGCCGCCTGCAAGGTGGCGCGGATTTCCGTGGGGTGATGTCCGTAATCGTCGATGACCGTGACGCCGTGGACCTCTCCCTTGTGCTGGAATCTGCGTTCCACCCCGCGAAATTCCCGGAGGGCGGCGGCGATCCGGTCCGGCGCAATGCCCAGTTGAACGCCGACAGCCACAGCAGCCGTT
>JAJZJJ010000174.1 GCA_021810175.1 Acidobacteriota bacterium
GGCCTCCAACGCCGACGCCCAGGCGCATCCGGCCTCCCTGACCAAGCTGATGACGCTCTACCTGACCTTCGAGCGCCTGCAGAGCGGCCAATGGACGCTGAGCCACCGCCTGTTCGTCTCCGAACATGCGGCGGCGCAGCAGCCGACCAAACTGTGGCTGCAGCCGGGAACCACGGTCTCCGTGCAAAGTGCGATTCTGGGAATTACCACGCGCTCGGCGAACGATGCGGCGGTGGTGCTGGCGGAAAATATCGCCGGCAGCGAGTGGCGCTTTGTCCAGATGATGAACGCGGAAGCGCACCGCCTTGGAATGACCCGCACGATCTTCTACAACGCCTCGGGGCTTCCCAACGCGCGGCAGTGGACTACCGCGCGGGACATGTCCAAACTGGCCATTGCGCTGATCCACACCTACCCGCAGTACTACCACTTCTTTGGCGTGCAGAACTTCCGCTTCCGCGGGCACACAGTCTACGGGTACGACAATCTGTTGTCCGAATACAAGGGCGTGGATGGGATGAAGACCGGATACGTCAGCGCTTCGGGATTCAATATCGTCACCTCGGCGGTCCGCGACCAGCGGAGACTGGTCGGAGTGGTGATGGGGGGACGCACGGCGCGGGCGCGGGATCTGCAGATGATTGCCCTCCTCAACCGGGGATTCGCCACACCTTCTCCGGCGACCACCGAAGAGGTGGCCAGCGTGAAGCATGAAGCCAGACCAACGGCCATCCGCGAAGTGCCCGTCCGCGATGTCAGCCTCCCGGCCCCGCAAGCCCGCGTTGTGCCGGTGCGCGAAGCGCAGACGCGAGAGCGCGCGGCTCGGATACGCCTGGTCAACACAACGGCTGCCGAGGCTCTGGCCCGCCACGACTGGACCATCCAGATCGGGGGCGGTTTTCACAGCCCGTACACGGTGCGCCGGGTGCTGAGGAGCGCCGCGCTGACCGAGCCGCTGCTCCACCAGGGGAGGCAGATCGTGGTCAAGCTGCGGGGCCCGAATTACCTGGCACGGGTAGCCGACCTGAGCCACGAAACCGCCGTACGGGCCTGTTATGCTTTGGGGCGAGCGAGATTCACCTGCACGATTCTCAACCACATCCCGGAACGCGCGAGAGATATTGCCGACGCCAGCATTTCGGGGCGGCCTCGTTAGAACCCCGGATGGGCACGACCGACTGGTCCCTATGATGCAGGCGCCGTCTGAGCCGCACCTGCGCGAAGACTGCGGCTGGTGCGGAGAGCCGCAATCAGCACCACAGAGATAGCCGCAGCCAGGAAGACCGCGTTTCCGGAGCGGACGAGCAGCGTCGATCCGCCACTCACTGGTTTCTGGATGAAGGCGTGAATACCGTAGGCGAAGGCTCCGCCCGCCGCAAGACTCAGCACGTGGAGCGGGGTCCAGGCCGCGCGGCGCGAGAGCGCGCTGAGTGCAATCAGAAAAATCACATCGATCGACAGCATGGCCGCGAAGGCGCCCCAATTCCAGGCACTGGGGATCATCAGAACGCCGAAGCCGAGCAGGAAGGCCGCGATGCCGGTCACGACAGGCGGCGGGACCGATCCGACAGCCGTTCGCGGGCTGCGAGTTTTGGTGCTGAAGGCGCGGGCGATGAAGGCCAGGCATGCCACTCCGGCCACGATGAACTGCACCGAGGTAGCAACGAAGGGATCCTGATGAAGGGTGAAGAAAATACAGGCAGCGCAGCCAAAGAGGAACAGAACCGCGGTGACGGAATCGCCGAGACGGCCGAGCCAGGGCTGCTCGGCCTGTGCCGGAAAGAGCGCTTCCACCAGAGCGATGGAGACGGAGATGCTCCAGAAGGTGTGGAGATTGAACATGAAGAGCGTCCACCAGACGCCGATATGCAGAGCCGGAATCCAGCCGTGGGAGAGAAAATGCATGTGCAGGCGGAGGTAGTCGGGGTTGAAGAGGGACTGGGTGACGAACGCTTCCTCGACGATCGTATAGGCGCCGCCGAGCAGCAGAATTGCCGGCCATCCACGGCCTGAACGACGCACAACCTCCCGAATCAGCAGCGCACCGCCGCCATACATGGGAGCCAGCGCAACGAGCGCGGACAGCAGGTTAATGGTGAGGTCGCCGAGCAGGAATTCGGCGACCAGCGGCGCGGTGAAGAAGAGCACGACGGCGGCGAAGAGATTGCGTTGCGTGCGGGCCAGAAAGTCGATCCCTCCGAAGGGCTGGAGTGTACACCGGAACGCGGTTCCGGGGAAGCTTCATCATCGAGCCCTGCCGGCGCGCCATCCCAGTGCCGAATGTCAGCAACCGGAGATGACAAATGTCAGGCCGCAACAGGTGTCACTTCGCGTCATCGCACCGAGCGCCGGCGAGGCTGGCCTGGAAATGGTAGGGTGTTGCCATGAAAACTTTGCTGTTTGTTGGGAGCCTTGGAGTTGCACTGCTGGCAGGGATAGCAGCGAGTGCGAGCGCGCAGACACCGAAGAACACGTCGAAGAACTGGGCCGCTCCGGAGGCGACGGCGCAGGATGGCATGCGTTCGATTGAGAGCCTGGACCGCTGGCGCGAAACGCTGATCCCGATGTTCATGAATGATTATGGCGATCTGCAGCGCTATCATGCGGCGGACGTGGCTCTGGGACCGCCAAAGCCGGGCGAAAAACGGGTGGTTTTCTTCGGCGACTCCATCACCGACATCTGGAACCTGAACAAGTATTTTCCTGGAAAGCATTACATCAACCGCGGCATCAGCGGCCAGACGACGTGGCAGATGCTGGTGCGGTTCCGCGAAGATGTCGTGGACCTGCACCCGGCGGTGGTCGTCATTCTGGCGGGGACCAACGACATTGCCGGCAACACCGGTCCGGAGACGCTGAGCGAGATCGAAGGCGACCTGGCATCCATGGTCGAAATTGCCCGCGCGAATCGCATCCGCCCGGTACTCTCCTCGCTCACCCCGGAGAACGGGACGAAGCCGCAGTGGATGAATTTTGTGCTGCAGCGTCCGCCGCAAAAGATCGTCGAGCTCAACACCTGGATCAGGAACTACTGCCGCCAGAACGGCATTGTCTATCTGGACTACTATTCCGCCATGGTGAACAGACATGGCCTGATGAAGCCCGCGCTGACGCGCGACGGCCTGCACCCGAGCGCGGCGGGATTCGCGGTAATGGCTCCGCTCGCGCAGGCGGCCATCACGAAAGCGCTGGGCATGCCGGTCGTAGAGCAGAAATAGCGGCGCGACCCTTCGGGCAGCTGTTCCTCAGCGACTGCCCCGGAGCCTGTTGTCTGCCACTGAAACGATTCAGTATGATGGTCTGCGCTATGCAGACCCGTCGCGCTTTTCTTCGCAATTCCGGGCTGCTGCTTTCGGCGACGGCCCTCGCCGGACGCAGCGCCTTCGCGCTGACCCCGGTTCCCCTGGGGGTACAGCTTTTCACGGTTCGGAATCAGGCGGCGCGGAATCTGCCGAAGGTTCTGGATCAGATCCACAGGATTGGCTACCAGACAGTGGAGACCTTCGCCGGAGACTACAACCTTTCGGCGGCGTCGCTCCGGCACACCATTCATGGTGCGGGACTGCGCGCCCCCAGCGGCCACTTCAATTATGACGGCTTCGACACCCGATTCAATTATGCGAAGGTGCTCGGCCTCGACTGGATGGTCTGCCCCATGATTGCGCCGACGCTGTGGGGTTCGCCAGAGGGATTCAAAACCGCCGCGAAGAAGTTCAACGAGTGGGGCAAGAAGGCAAAGGCGCAGGGAATGCGCTTCGCCTTTCATAACCACGACTACGAATTCCGGCCGATGGGCAACACCAACGGATACGACATCCTGATCAACGAGACCGATCCGGAGCTGGTGTTCTTCGAAGTGGACACCTACTGGGTTGCGCAGGCCGGGCACGATCCGCTCAAGCTGATGAAGCGCCTTGGCCCCCGGCTGAAAATGCTCCACCTGAAGGACCGCAAGGCTGGCGCGCCCACTTCCTACGACATGGGATCCGACTCGGCATTCTTCAGGCCCGTCGGCCATGGGTCCCTCGACTGGAAGGCCATCATGACCGAAGGCGAGCGCCTGGGGGTGGAACACTACTTCGTGGAACAGGACGAAACCAGAGTGCCCCCGGTGGAAGCGATCCGCGAGAGCTTCGACTATCTGGAGCACCTTCTGTACACGAACAGCTAATGTAGCCGAATCGATTACGATTCGGCTACAGTCGTGTTGACCAGCCGGCCCAGGCCCGATATTTCAATGCTGATAACTTCACCGGGGCGAAGCCAGCGCTGCGGCTTGCGCCCCAGCCCCACGCCCTGCGGCGTCCCTGTACTGATAATGTCGCCGGGCTGCAGCGGCACAATCGACGAAATATATTTGATGAGCTGCGGCACCCGGAAGATCAGCTCGCGGGTATTGGAGTGCTGCATCTCTTCCCCATCGATTGTCAGGCGAATATCCAGCGCGTGCGGGTCGGCAATTTCGTCAGCAGTCACAATGGCCGGACCCATGGGACAGAACGTCGGAAAGCTTTTACCCAGAATCCACTGCGAGGTGGCCAACTGCACGTCGCGCGCGCTCACGTCGTTCAGAATTGTGTAGCCGTAGACGTACTCCTGCCAGTCCGCGGCGGGAATTCTGTGGCCGCCCCGACCGATTACCACGGCAAATTCCGCTTCGTAATCCGGCTGGGTGGCATTCGACGGAAGCACGATGGCTGCGCCGGTGCCAACCACGGATGAGGACAGCTTCATAAAGACTGTGGGAACGGCGGGAATCTCCATCTTCGACTCAACCGCATGATCGCGATAGTTCAGACCGATGCAGAAAATGCGCGGCGGAGCGAGAATCGGCGCGAGAATGCGAGCCTCGTGCAGCGGAATGTCCTGGCCGCCGGCGATCGGTGCGCAGCCCGAGGCAATCAGATCGAGGATGCTTCCTGTCTGCGCGGAAATGTCGATAACCCGGTCGTCGAGCAGGATGCCGGGGCGCGGCGTCGCATCTCCGGCTGCAAATGTAACAAGCTTCATGTCGTATTGTTCCTTTTGAAGTTTGGCTGAAGATCCCTACTGGTTTTTCCAGACCGGACCGTCGGGGAAACTGTACTGGCTGATGGTTTCTGAGATGATTTCGCTGCTGTATCCCGGCTTTTCCGGCAGGAGATAGTGGCCCCCGCGGATGCGAACCGGATCGGTGAAATGCTCGTGCAGATGATCCACAAATTCCGTGACGCGGTTCTCGAGCGTCGCCGAAGCGCGCAGGTAGTCGAAGGCGGACAAGTGCTGGACCATTTCGCACAGCCCCACGCCGCCGGCATGCGGACAGACAGGGATGCCGAATTTCGCGGCCATGAGAATGATCGCCAGATTCTCATTCACTCCGGCGACGCGGCAGCTGTCAATCTGGCAGACGTCGATCGCCTGAGCCTGCAGGAGTTGCTTAAAGACCACCCGGTTCTGGCAGTGCTCTCCAGTCGCGATGCGGACTCCTGTTTCCCGCCGGATGCGCGCATGCCCGAGAATGTCATCCGGGCTGGTGGGCTCCTCCATCCACCACGGATCGACTTCGGCGAGCTGGCGGGTGCGACGGATGGCCTCTTCCACGTCCCATTTCTGATTGGCATCCATCATCAGCTTGTGCTCCGCGCCGATCTTCGAGCGAACGAGCCGCGCACGGCGAAGATCCTCCATCGGATCGCCGCCCACCTTCAGCTTGAAGTGTGTCCACCCTTCGGCAAGCGCCTCATCGGCCAGGCGAGCGATCTTCTCGTCGCTGAACCCAAACCACCCGACGGACGTGGTGTAGGCGGGATAGCCGCTCTGCCGCAGCGTTTCAATGCGCGACTCCATTCCGGTGCGGCGTTCCCGCAGCAGGGCAACGGCTTCATCCGGCGTGAGCGCGTCCGTGATGTATCGGAAGTCGATGACAGAAACAATCTGCTCGGCGGGCATCTCCGCCAGCAGCTGCCAGAGCGGCTTGCCCTCCACCCTCGCCCAAAGATCCCACACCGCGTTGATGAGCGCGGCGGATGCCAGATGGACGACGCCCTTCTCCGGCCCCAGCCAGCGATACTGGGTATCGCACGCGAGTTGCCGGCAGAAACCGGCAAAATCGTTCACGATGGAATCCAGCGTGCGGCCAACCGCGAAACGTGCGAGATAATGTAACGCCTGCACGCACAAATCCGTGCCGCGGCCCAGGGTGAAGGTGATGCCATAGCCGCGCTGCCCTCCGCTGGTTTCAAGAATGCAGTACGCGGCGGAGTAATCGGGGTCGAGGTTCACGGCGTCGGAGCCTATTGCTTCGCGCGACGTCGGAAAGCGCAGATCGACGGTGCGCACAGCGGTGATGACAATGTCTTTCATTCGGGCCAGTCCTTTTCGGTTCGCCTTTTATTCGGGCAGCGGTACGCCGTCGCGTTCGCTGGAGATGTAAGCGGCTTCGACGGTGCGCATTGTGTCAAAGGCCGATTCGACGCTGGTCGGGAGTTCTTTGGCATCTCCAGCAACGAACGCCT
>JAJZJJ010000175.1 GCA_021810175.1 Acidobacteriota bacterium
CAGGCGCTCCATAAGCTGCGAGCCACCAAAACTTCCGCGGAAGTTGATCGACTGGTGGCGAAACTGCGCGTCTATACCATTTCCGACCAGGACGACAGCGGACCCTGGATTCGGAAGAATTTTCCTTCGCTCTTCTACATCGTCAGCCCCGGCGGAGACTACAGCGCCGCCACCTGGCAGGGCATCAACCTGGAGGTGCCCGGAATCGACAACTCCTCCATCAGCAATGAGTGGCTGGCGAAGAATATTCAGGAGGGGCATGGAGCGCTGGGAGCCGCGTATCCCGACGTGGCCTACGGGATGGAAGGCGACACGCCATCCTGGCTGGGGTTGATTCCGAACGGCCTGAGCGATATGGAACATCCCAACTGGGGCAGCTGGGGAGGGCGCTACGAGCTGTATCAGCCGACGGTCCCGGTCACAGATCCGAAGACATTTATCGGTGGAGTTCCCATTCCGCAGGAGACACGCCCGATCTGGACGAACGCCGACGACAATTACACCCCCGCCATCCATCCGGATTACGGACGGGCGATTGAGCCCGGCAAGAAGACATTTCATGGATACAAGGTGACGGTGTGGCGATGGCGGGATGATTTCCAGAATGATTTTGCGGCGCGCATGGACTGGACGACAAAGCCGTACAAGGAAGCCAATCATCCTCCGGTGGTCGAACTGAATCAGCCGTCGAATATCACCGTGCGTTCGGGCAAACAGTTTGGCCTCGGGGCGCGGGCGACCGATCCGGATGGCGACAGCCTGACCTACTACTGGTTTCAATACCCGGAGGCCGGCTCCTGGAAGGGTGAGATCGATGTCGGCGCTCCGGATACCGAGGGTATCTTCGTGACTGCGCCGAAGGTCGACAAACCGGAGACAATCCATTTCATCGTTCGGGTGACCGATAAGGGCACGCCGCCGCTCTCGCGGTACAAGAGGATGATTGTTACCGTTACGCCCTGATGGTCTGCGAAAGGCTGAAGAGGATTGAGGGATCAGCCTGAGGCCTGGCACATCGGCCAGTGGTGAGAGAGATGCGAAAGGACAACTGACGCCTTCTGGCCAACGATGGGGGCGATCCGGCGAGTTCGATGGATCGGCTTGCGCGGGCTGCCGTTTTTAGCGGCGGGAGGCGGGGACGCGGCCGAGGCGGGGATCGTGGCGGAGGAGTAGGTCGCAGGCGTGGAGGGCTTCGGTTTCGAAGGCGGGGCCGTCGGCGGGGATGAGGAGCCAGTGGGCGATTTTGCCGCCGAGGAGGTCGATGCGGCGGAGGGAGGGGAATTCGCGGCAGAGGTGTGGGTCGTCGGGGCAGACGCCTTCGGCGAGGACCAGCCAGAGGCCGTTGTCCTGGGGGTTCTGAGGACGGTCGCGGAGCATGAGGACGAGGCAGTCGGAGAGATAGACGGCGAAGCCGGAGAACATGCGGCGGACTTCGGGGTGGAGCGGCTCCAGCGCGTCGAGGACGAAGGCGTGGGGGATTTTGGGGCGGGGTTTGGCGGGGCGTGGCGTGGCTGGCATGGGCTCTCCAGGAGGGACGATAGCATAACGGGCTGGCCTGAGGGCGGGTTCGTGTGGTTCTGTAGTAGACTAAGGAATATGACTAAGTCTACAGAGACTGTGAATGTTCACGAGGCGAAGACGCACCTGTCGCGGATTATCGAGCGGGTGGTGGCGAGCGGGGAGCCGGTGACGATTGCGCGGGCGGGGAAGCCGGTGGCCATTGTTTCGGCGCATCCGGAGGCGCGGCCGGCGCGGCGGCGGCTGGGGATTTTGCGGGGCAAGGTGCGGCTGCCGGAGGAGTTGGGGGCACGGGACGCCGAGATCGAGGAGATGTTCGAGGGCGGGAAGAGGAGCGGGCGGCAGTGAACTATCTGCTGGATACGCACATTCTGCTCTGGACGCTGGCGGAGCCGGAGCGGGTTCCGGGACCGATGCGGCGGACGATTGAGGGCACGGGGAACCGGGTGTGGTTCTCGGCGGCGTCGATCTGGGAGATTGCGATCAAGCATTCTCTGGGGCGGGAGGATTTTCCGGTGGAGCCGGGGACGATCTGGAAGGCTGCGCGGGAGACGGGCCTGGAGGAGCTGGCGGTGACGGCGGAGCATTCGGTGGGAGTGGACAAGCTGCCGTGGCTGCATCGCGATCCGTTTGACCGGCTGCTGGTGGCGCAGGCGCGGATGGAGGGGATGAAGCTGCTTTCAGTGGACGCTGAGGTGAAGGCTTACTTTGCGCGGGGGCGGTGAAAGAGCGAAGGGGGCGCGGAATGGACGCGATTGCTCGACTGCAGCAGGCGTATGTATCTCAGCGCAACGGCTTCTCGGAGCACGAGTTCGGCGTAAAGATTTGGAAGCCTGACAGTGTTGGCCGGTCGCTTGAAGCTGAGCTCAGCGAGACTGATTGCAGGGAGTCGCTCATGGCCCACATTCGAATTGAAAGGTCCGAATGCGACTGGATTCATTGCCGGAAGGAAGGCTCGCCATTTGTGGGCATGGACGGACCGGCGAATCTCCGGCATCACTGCAATTACTTTTGAGATAGCAGTGGTGCCTGCTGTTGTCGTGCTCATTCAACCAGTAATACGGAGTTGTCACTCCGCATCGGGATTCACTGGCTCATCCCATGGTATAAAGGCACCGAGAATCAACCAATGCCTCCCGTCGACCAAATAAGCGCTACTCGCCGTGAATTCTCGCTTACAACGGGCCGGAAGATCAGCCAGGGTGTTTACGCCGCAGTGTTTTTTGCCGGCGCAGGATTCTTTCTCAGACTGGCGGTCGATCCTGTTGGCCGGGACTTTGTTCTGGCGGTTGGCGGAATCTCTCTCGTCATCGGGCTGATCCTGATCGTGCAGGCATGGACTCTGCGTCTGATCCTCGACGGAGACCGAATCGAGGTACGCTCGGCATTTCGCAGCCATAGCGCCTCCCGCGCCGAGATCGAAGGCCTGAGGAAGATAAAGAACCAATACGGTTCGTGGACGCGCGTCTACCTGAAGCAGAACCTCGGTAGTTTCAGCGTGTCCGATTTTTTTGCCGATGGTGACAATCTATGCGAGTGGTTCAAAGGCCTGCCCGATTTAGATGGTCGCGATGCCGACGAGATTACCAAAGAGATCAGCCTTCGCGAATCTCCGACACACGAGGAGACAGGCGCCACAAAGGCCTTTAGCGTTGCGAAAGCCTGGGCGATTGGGCTTAGCGTTCTCGCTGGAGCTGCGAGCATCCCAGTGATGTTTGTGAGTTACGCGCCCGTCTACAAAGCTTCGCTCGTCGTGTTGTTGGCCTGCCCGGTCGTGGGTATCCTGCTGCTTCGATTTTCCCCGCTCTTCTTTACGTTGTTCAGGAGAAAGCCCGATCCGCGCGCTGACCTGAGCTTCCTTCTGCTCTGGCCAGGCTTTGGGGTAGTTCTTTCTTATCAATTCTCAAATGACCCGACGCACCTTGTGGACCCTTCCCGGCTGATGTACTGGGAGTTGGCTGTCCTGGTAGCTTTCCTTGCAGTTCTTCTCGCATCCATCTGGAAGAACCCCTCTCGCTGGGCTGTCCTCTTCTTTCTCCTGATTACCGGCGTTATGTACAGTATCGGGCTTGTGAACTCAGCTGACACGTTGCCTGACCATTCGGCCCCCCGCCCCTACGAGACCTGGGTGCTGGGGAAGAGTGAAAGCCACACCAGTAAGGGCACGACTTATTTCCTTCGGGTTGCCCCATGGGGACCGATCACTTATGCCGACGACGTGGATGTTCCGATGCGTGTTTACGACAGGACACACGCGGGCGATACGGTTTGCTACGGATTGCATCCAGGGTTTCTGAATGCGCCCTGGTACACTTCGATCCGCTGCGCCGGGCGGCCTGTCACGCTCAATCGATAACGCTACCCACGGGCTGGAGCATCACTGCAGGCTTTGCCAGACCCAAAGGCCGGATGTGCTGGAATGGGTGACAGGATTTGGGATTGGGAGGATGGGTGGATGCAGACAGTATTTGAGGCGGCGGGTGGGATGGAGGGGATGCGGCGGCTGGCGGAGGCGTGGCACGTCCGCGTGATGGCGGACGAGGTGGTGGCTCACGCGTTCAGCCATGGGTTTCAGCCGGATCATGTGGAGCGCTGGCGGCTTACTGGGCGGAGGCACTGGGCGGGCCGGCGGCGTACTCGACTACGTATGGCGACGAGACGGCAGTGGTGCGGATGCACAGCGGCAATGGAGAGCACGAGGAGATGAATCAGCGGGCGATTGCGTGCTTCGACGCGGCGCTGGGGGATATTGGGGTGGACCGGGAGGGTGTGCTGGGGCGGGCGCTGCACGATTACTTTGCGTGGGCGACGATGACGTCGATGGACCGCTATCCGCATTCGGCGGAGGATGTGCCGGAGGGGCTGAGGATTCCGCGGTGGGGGTGGCACGGGCTGGAGGGCGGAGGCATTGGCCGGTTATCAGTGAGAGCGCGTCGCCGTGCGGGCTGAAGAATCGGTCGTTTCTCAAAGGAAAATCGATTTTCTGTTGCTCTTTGTGCCCTGGAGCGGCTACATTGATCAACGGCGCAGCGCACAGGTTTTGAGGGCGGGCTGGATGGTGTCCGCGGGCAAGGCGGGATGGTGCGGCTGCGCGGCCCAGTTATGAGTCTGACCAGAGTTCGTCATCGGCTCGCTTCAGGACCGGCCCCGACCGCGAACGATGGGTTGTCGCCGCTTCCCGAGAGGCGTGGGGCCGTATGCGGGCAGCCATTTTCCGTCGTCATTTGCGATCATCGAAATTCCACTGCAATTAGCTCACCTCGACATCACAGAATCTCCGCTCAGTTTTCACAGGAATGGAAGGCATGAAAAAGCAGACACAGGCGAAGAAGGCCGCTCCGGCGGCGAAGAAGGCCGGCAGCGCGGCGGCGAAGAAGACTCCTGACTACAAGAACCCGAAGCTGGCATCGGCGCGGCGGGTGAAGGACCTGCTGGGGCGGATGACGCTGGAAGAGAAGGCAGCGCAGATGCTGTGCATCTGGCAGAAGAAGCCGGAGACGATGACGGACGCGGCGGGGAACTTCGATCTGGCGAAGGCGAAGAAGACGTTCCGCGACGGGCGCGGGCTGGGGCAGGTGGGACGGCCGAGCGACGCGGGCGGCGGACGGACGGCGCGACAGATGGCCGAGCTGACGAACGACATTCAGAAATTCTTTCTGGAGAACAGCCGGCTGGGGATTCCAGTGATGTTCCACGAGGAGTGCCTGCACGGACATGCGGCACCGGAGGGGACGAGCTTTCCGCAGCCGATCGCACTGGGGGCGACGTTCAATCCGGCGCTGGTGGAGCAGCTGTTTACGATGACGGCGCTGGAGGCGCGGGTGCGCGGGGCGCATCATGCGCTGACGCCGGTGGTGGATGTGGCGCGGGAGCCGCGCTGGGGGCGCGTGGAGGAGACGTACGGGGAGGATCCGTACCTGGTTTCGCGGCTGGGCATTGCGGCGGTGAAGGGCTTCCAGGGCGATGCGACGTTTAAGGACAAGACTCGTGTGCTGGCGACGCTGAAGCACTTTGTGGGGCACGGGCAGCCGGAGTCGGGGATGAACTGCGCGCCGACGAATGTGTCGATGCGGGTGCTGCGGGAGACGTTCCTGTACACGTTCCACGAGGCGCTGAAGGAGGCGGGCGCGGTGACGCTGATGGCCTCGTACAACGAGATTGACGGGGTGCCTTCGCACGCGAACAAGTGGCTGCTGCAGGATGTGCTGCGGAAGGAGTGGGGCTTTAAGGGCTTTGTGGTGTCCGACTACTACGCGATCTGGGAGCTGGGGTATCGTCCGGACACGCATGGGCACTTTGTGGCGAAGAACAGCCGGGAGGCGGCGAAGCTGGCGGTGGAGGCGGGGGTGAATATCGAACTGCCCGATCCGGACTGCTACCTGCACCTGGTGGATCTGGTGAAGAAGGGCGAGCTGAAGGAGCGGCAGATGGATGAGCTGGTGGCGCCGATGCTCTATTGGAAGTTCGAGATGGGGCTGTTCGACGATCCTTATGTGGACGCGGACGAAGCGGAGCGCGTGGTGGGATGCGAGGAGCATCGCGAGCTGGCGCTGACGGCGGCGCATGAGGCGATCACGCTGCTGAAGAACGAGAACAACATTGCTCCGCTGAAGATGGACGCGGTGAAGACGATTGCGGTGATCGGGCCGAACGCGGATCGCGGACTGCTGGGCGGCTACAGCGGCGTACCGAAGCATAATGTGACGGTGCTGGACGGGATCAAAGCGAAGGTCGGCAAGAACGTCAAGGTGCTCTACAGCGAAGGCTGCAAGATCACGGTGGGCGGGACGTGGAACCAGGATGCCGTGGTGGCCAGCGATCCGGAAGAGGACCGGCGGCAGATTCGGGAGGCCGTGCAGGTGGCGAAGAAGGCGGATGTGATCGTGCTGGCGATTGGCGGCAACGAGCAAACGTCGCGCGAGGCGTGGGCTCTGAACCACATGGGCGACCGGACGAGCCTGGATAGATC
>JAJZJJ010000176.1 GCA_021810175.1 Acidobacteriota bacterium
CTCCCATCGCGCGGCCTCGCCGGCGCCGCCATCTGACTCCCGCGCACGAGAGTAATCACCCCGACCCGCCATAGCTCTGGTACGAACGTGTTACGGACATTCCTTCGGTAATCTCGCACAATAAACCGAAGTTGTAGTTTCCCCATTTTCCGAACCATCTCGGGAGCGTCGACCTTGAAATTACTCCTGGGGATCCTCAAACGCGGCTGGAAAGAAGAGCAGGGCCAGGCCATCGTCCTCGCCGCCGTGGGCATGGTTGCCCTCCTCGCCTTCACCGGCTTCGCCATCGATGTCGGCCAGCTCCGCTACGCCCAGCGCGAGCTGCAGTCCGCTGCCGACGCCTCCGCCATCGCCGGCGCACTCGAGCTGAGCTACTGCGGCAGCACTACCGACTGCTCAGCCATGACCAAAGCCGCCAAACAGGCGCTCGCCGAAAACGGTTATTCCGGAGCCACTTTGCTCACCAACTGTGCCGCCCGCACCGGCAACGGCCTCACCCTCGCCGTCAACAACGGCCCCTGTGCCCTCGGTTCCTCCACCAGCGATCCCAACTACAAGAATCCCAACTACGTGGAAACCGTCGTCACCAAGTCTCAGCCCACCTTCTTTGCCGGCGTCATCGGCATCGACTCCATGACCCTCTCCGCTCGAGCCGAAGCCACCATGGGCAACTCCCCGGACTGCTTCTATCTCACCGGAACCTCCGGCATGACCTTCCAGGAAAACGGCGCCACCCTCTCGCTCTCCTGCGGGTTCATGATCGATTCCAACAGCAACCCCTCCGTTCAGGCCAACGGTGGAACGGTGACTGCCACCTCCATTGAGACTCCCGGAACCGTCCAGAACAATGGCGCCACCTTGCCAACCGATACCCTCAGCGGCGCGCCAGCCCTCCCCGATCCCCTTTCCTGGTTAAAGCCCCCGGACACCGACGGATGCACATACACCAGCGTGGTTCAGGTAGACAATAATCAAACACTGAACCCCGGAAATTATTGCGGCGGCATTCAGATCAATGGCGGTAATGTCACCCTGACTGGAGGCACCTATATTCTCGGCGGCATACTCCAGATGAACGGTGGCACCCTCTCCGGCACCGGGATCACCATCTACATGCAGTCCGGACAAGTCCAGTTCAACGGTTCCTATCCCGTCGATCTTGTCGCCCCAACCACCGGAACCGACGCCGGGATCCTCTTCTATCAGAATCCCTCGGACTCCCAGGTGGCCCAGATCAACGGAGGCACCGGCTCCGTCTTCCAGGGCGCCATGTATTTCCCCGGTGCCGAAGTCCAGCTCAACGGAGCCAACGTGGCCGCCTACACCATCGTCGTAGCCAAAAGCGCGCAGATGAACGGAGGCCAGTTCAGCATGGGCAACGATTATTCGTCGCTTCCCGGCGGATCGCCAGCCAAAGCCGTCACTGCGGTTCTGGTGGAGTAGCAATGTCGAATAGCAGGGGGAGGAACCAGAGGATGCGACTGCGCACAACCGACATTCTCAAATCCGACCACGGTTCCAGCCTCATCGAGGTCGCCATGGTCCTGCCCGTCCTCATCCTGCTCCTGCTCGGTATCATCGACTTCGGCCGCGCCTTCTATCTCTCCAACGAAGTCGCTGGCGCCGCTCATGCCGGCGCCGTCTACGGCTCCCAGTACCCAACCGACACCACCGGCATGAAGACAGCGGCGGCCGATAACGCCCCCAACGTCTCCAACCTCACCACCGCCGCCTCCTGGGGATGCGAATGCTCCGACGGTACCGGACAATCCTCTGACTGCAGTTCCGCCCCCAGCTGTTCCAGCAACCTCGTCTATTACGCCAAAGTCAAGGCGTCTGCTCCCTACACTCCATGGCTCCCCTGGCCCGGCATCCCCTCCATGACCCTGTCGGACACCGTCGAAATGCGTAGCGGAAGCACCAACACACCCTTCTGATGATCGCCCGCCGGAAATTCTCGAAGCTCCGCCACGAACAGCGTGGCGACTCGCTCGTCGAGTTTGCCATCTCCGTCACCGTCCTCCTCATGGTCATCTTCGGCATCATGGACTGCTCGCGCGCCCTCTACGCCTATCACTTCATCTCCTACGCCGCTCAGGAGGGAACCCGCTATGCCATCGTCCGCGGCGCTAACTTCAAGGGCGTCAGCTGCTCCACCACCTCCACCCAGGCCTGCGATGCCACCGCCGACGACATCCAGAAATACGTCCGCGGCATCGCCCCGCCCAGCGTGACCTCCACCAGCCTCACCGTCACCACTACCTGGCCCGGTACCAACATCAGCGGCTCCTCCACCGCCTGCAAAATCGTCAACAACCAGGGTTGCCTGGTCAAGGTCACCATCTCCTACCCCTTCAGTTTCCTGCTCCCGTTCCTCCCCGGATCGCCGATGACCTTCTCCGCCAGTTCCGAGCAGGCCATCCAGGAGTGAAACTGCAGCGCCCACTCGCATCCGCCGTCCCACTCTCTAACAATCCACCTTCCAGCGCCAAATCTTCGGCTGTTACTCATGGATGAGTCTCGGTAACAGCATCCGCCCCCTCCTCAGGGACGTCATCGCGTGCGTTCACACAGTCGCCACGCGGCGAAATCGCGATCCCCCGCTCCGTCCCACTGTCTCGGACAACCCCTTGCGGCCGCGTCCCACGCTTAGGTGCCGGTTTCGTAACCCGCTCCTTCGTTACTCGAGACCCATGCAGATAGCCCAGCTTTGCCATTGATCTTTACCGGCCCCGCACTAACCTCATCTCAGCATGCCGCTGCACTTACCGCAATCGGAACCGCCGGAGCTGGAGCGCAGGGCCTCTGTTTCATCCACGGAGCGTTGATGATGAACCCGAGACGCGCATTCCTCAGCCACACTGCCAGACGCAGGACAGCATCGGATCCCCGCTCCGGCAATCGCGGCCAGGCGCTGGTCGAATTTGCGCTCGTCCTTCCTCCGCTCCTGCTCATCCTTACCGGCCTCTTCTCCATGGGCATCGTCATCAATCAGTACGAGGTCCTCACCAACGCCGTCGGCGATGGCGCCAGAGCCTTCGCCCTCAGCCGCGACCAGCAAAACCCTCCCCTCGCCGCGTCGGACAAGTGCGCCTTCGCCTTCCAGACTGTGCAGGACGCCGCACCCACGCTTGACCCATCGAATCTCAGCTTCACCGTCATTTACACCAGCTATACCGACAGCAGCGGCAACCCGGTCTCCGGCGGCACGGTGAGCACTCTTTCTGCCTCCTGCCCCGACCTCACGCTGCACTCGAACGATAGTGTGCAGATTTCGGCGACATATACGACAACCCCGCTGGTATTTGGCTGGAGTGGAAAAGCTCTTCACCTGAAGGCGACAGCCGCCGAACAGGTGCAGTAACCGGATTTGCGAATGCTGCGGCGGTCTCCCGGCCCTCCCTCGTGCCGTCAGATCCTTCCGCGGCGCAGACGCAGGTCGATAGGACGGACCCAATGAGCTTCCTGAGTTTCACGAAGCGGAAAACCCCGCATTCTTCTGTTGGCTCTCGCTCCCTCCGCGATGACAGCGGACAGGTGCTTTCCTGGGTAGCGATTGTGCTGATCGTGTGCCTGATGCTCGGCGGCCTTGTCATCGATATCGGCCACGCCATGGTCGTTCGCCGGCAGCTCCAGATTTCCACCGATGCCGCCGCCCTCGCCGCCGCCGGCACACTCCCCGATACCACCTATTCCACCGTGGGTGAAAACTACAGCGCTACTCCATCGGGGAAGAACCAGTTGCCTGGAGTCTCCGTCAGCTCCGTCGTCATCACTCCTTTGTGCCTGCAGGCGATCGGCGGCAACTGCTCCTCGACCAGCCCCAATGCCATCCGTGTAACGGAAAATGCCTCCATCCCCACCTACTTCGCCCGCATCTTCGGCGTAAAAAACGTCACCGTCAGCACCACCTCCACCGCCGCCGAACGCGGCTCCGGCGGACCCTACAACATCGCCATCATCGTCGACTCCACCCTGTCCATGAACGCGATTGACAGCTACTGCAACGGCGAAACCCAGGAGCAGTGCGCCCTCGACGGCGTCCTGAAGATGCTCGGCTATCAGGGCCAGGGAAAGTATTCCCTGAATCCAGCGGTGGACCACGTCGCGCTCTTCACCTTCCCCAATGTTGCCTCGGGAAAGCCGGTTGGCATCGAGATGAATGGTATCTTTACCTGCACCACTCCCATACCTGGCCGCTCCGGCTATTCTTACGACCAGTCGGTGAACTCCTATATATCTCTCCTGACTGCCAGAAAATCCACCAGCTGGAACGGAACCGTAACCTGGAGCATCCAGAACGATCCGCCCTGGTCCGGCATTGCCTGGGCCGAGCCTTACACCTTTCCGCCCATCGATGCCACCGCGTATGCCCCGCCTTCGGGTTCTCTCGGACCCTCCTATCAGGTGGTGGGTTTCTCCGATAACTACCGTACCTCCGCCGCCTCCACTTCCATCAACCGTAACTCCAGCCTCGTCATGGCTGCCGGAGGCGTCTCCGGCTGCGGCGGCCTTCAGCCCTCCAACTACGACGGCAATTACGGCACCTATTACGCCGGCGCTATCTACGCCGCTCAGGCCGCCCTGCTCGCCGAGCAGGCAGACAACCCTGGTTCCACCAACGTCATGGTCATCCTCGGTGACGGAAATTCCACGGCGCCGCGGTCATCTTCCAGCCCCAGCCCGCTCAGCCCCGCCATGCCCAGTTCGCCCACCGAATCGACCACGACTTATAAATCGACAACCCAGCTCACGAACACTGCCTATGCACTCCCGGCCACCTATGGCGTCGCCACCAGTTCCGGAACCTATCCCTCCTGGGTAGGCGAGTGCGGCCAGGCCGTCGACGCCGCCCACTACGCGGCCAACATTCCCCAGAACGGAACAAAAGTCTTTACCATCGCCTACGGCGCCTCCACCAGTAGCTCCAGCAGCGCCTGTGCCAGCGACCGCAATGCCGGACAGCATCCCAACATCTCCCCCTGCGACACCATGAAGCAGATGGCCAGCGATCCGAAATACTTCTATTCCGACTACACAGTCCCCGGTGGCGATCGCGGCTGCGTCTCCTCCCACAACGCCGTCACCTCCATGTCCGGAATCTTCGGAGATATCCCCTCGCAGTTAGGCCATGCCGCGCTCATTCCCAACAATACGCAGTAGTCCTGCAGCCCGCCGCCGCTTCGCTCTTCAACGGCGGCCGCGGGCTCTTCCTGCTCCCATGCCCTTCTCGCGCCTCCGCTTGACAAGTCCTCCTCCGCCCCGAAACAATTCTCCCTGGCCCGGATCGAATACAGGTACGTCGTACCTCCTGGCGAGATAAACGGTCGCGACCAATCGGCCGTTGCCGCTTCGGTCCTCCGGGCAGCAGGAGCCCCGGTCGCATTCCACTGCGGCGTGCGCGTCCCGCCCTGCAATTCCGTCACGGTCGCCGTCCTCGACGGTGGCTGTCTGGCGCGGTGAGGTATCAGTCATGCGAGAAAAAACCAGCGAAACAGCGCCCGATCCCAAACGGAAAAAGCTCGACGGCGAGCCCTATCAGCTCCAGAGCCTCGACCGCGCCGTGGCCGTCCTCGAACTGCTGGGCGAATCCGAAGGCCCGCTCGGCCTGGCCGATGTCTGCGAGCGGATGAGCCTCCACAAAAGCACCGCCCACCGCGCCCTCATGGTCCTTGAGCGTACCGGCCTCATCGAGCGCACGGCGGAGAACCGCTTCCGCCTCGGCCTCAAGCTCTACGAACTCGGCAGCCGCGCCGTCGAGCAAATCGACCTCCGCGCCCGCGTCCATCCCTGGTTTCGCCGCCTCTCCGCTCAGGTCGGAGAAACCGTCCACCTCGGCGTCCTGCAGAAGGCCTCCGTCGTCTACCTCGACAAAGTCGAGCCCAGCAATCGCAAAGTCTGGCTCGCCTCCCGCGTGGGAGCCTCCAACCCCGTCCACTGCACCGCCATGGGCAAGGCCATGCTCGCCTTCCTGCCCCCCGATGAGGCCGGCGAGATCATCGCCCGCATCCGCTTCACCCGCCTCACTCCGCGCACGCTCTGCACGCCTGAGGCTCTGCAGCGCTCTCTCGATCGCGTCCGCCAGCGCGGCTACGCCATCGACGACGAGGAAGTCGAGGCCGGCGTCCGCTGTGTCGGCGCTCCCATTCTCAACGACGCCCGCCGTCCCGTCGCTGCCGTCAGCATCTCCGGCCCCGCCTCGCGCATCACCCAGCAGAGCGTCCCCGAAATGGCCGAGCACCTCCTCCGCTGCTGCCGCGAAATCTCCGCCTCCCTCGGCGGCACCGAGCGCCGCCGCCCCTCGCCCCGCTCACCCTTCCTTGACCACTACGGAGCCTGATTGCAGCGGTACGCCTCACGTGTTTACCTAAACAGTACGGAAGAATCGCGGGCACACTGCTCCCTTCGCGCGGTTGTGAGCCGCATCACAGCCACTTCTTCTTTCATCTGCATATCGTCGATGGCGTCAATGATCGG
>JAJZJJ010000177.1 GCA_021810175.1 Acidobacteriota bacterium
CGCTTTTCGCTACCCGCTTCATCGCTAACCGCTTCACAGCTAACCTCCATGGAATCATATGAATATGCATCCATAACAAAACAAAGGGCTAAGGTAAACGCTTTGAAATCATATTCTTACCGGGAAGTCCAATACCGACCACGCCGCTATGCCCTTTAGATTCATATGGATGTCCCACAATGGCAAAAAACCAGGGGGGATACCCCATCGCCGTCGGGCACAGACCCGGCTAACTTGCTGACTTGCTGACTCGCTGACTTTGCTCTGCCCGCAGTTGGCAGATGCCGGAATCACTAACCCCCATGGAATCATATGAATATGCATCCATAAGAAAACAAAGGTCTAAGGTAAACGCTTTGAAATCATATTCTTACCGGACAGGCCATCGCCGCCCACGCCGCTATACCCTTTGGATTCATATGCATGCGCCAAAATAGCAAAAACCCAGGGGGGTGCCCACCGCCGTCAGGGGCACAGACCGCCTAACTTTTACTTGCTGACCTGCTGACTCGCTGACTCGCTGACTTGCTGACTCGCTAACCCGTGCCTGCCCGGTATACTCAACACCAGAGTTCCCCCACAAACCATCCGGCGTTCAGGGCCGCGTGTGCGCACGGGGAACGGAAGGGATTGGGCTTGCTGGCTGCGCTGCGTTTCCTCTGGTACGCGACAAGTGGACACCGCCTGAGGCCATGGCGCAGCGAATACCTCAGGTGGCGCATTGAAACCTACTCCGGCATGAAAGCCGAAGAACTCAAAGCCCTCGACGTGCTCGGGTTCGCCTGGCACGAAAAGGCAAACCTGTTGCGCTTCCTCCGCTGGACCTGCGCCATGGAAGCGCTCAGGAAAACGGCCAGGAGCGAGTAGTCAGGCCCGGCAAGTCGAACGAAAAGGGGTACCCGAAGGAAATCCGGTGCGGAAATCACGGCGCGATTTTCTAAAGTTGGCAACAGCGGCGGCGGCGGCCGGCGTTTCTTCTGTGCTGCCCTTAGGCTGTGGCGGATCCCGCCCAGTCCGCACCCCCGCCAACGTTCGCGCTGCTGCTCCCGAACTGCACCTGATGAACGGATCGCGTTCCCTGCGCGCCCATGCTGCGGCTCGCGGGCTCCTCGTCGGCTGCGCCGTCCGTTCCACCCTCCTCGACGGCCAGCCGCAATACGCCGCCACCGTCGCCGAGCAGGCCAACATCATCGTCCCGGAAGACGCCCTCAAGTGGGACGCCCTCCGTCCGGCGCCCGACCGCTTCGACTTTCGCCGCGCCGACGACATCGTCGTCTTCGCGCTCACCCACAGTCAGCGGGTCCGCGGCCATACCCTCTGCTGGCACGAGGCCCTGCCCGCCTGGTTCTCGGCCACCGTCAACCAGCAAAATGCCCGCCAGTTCCTGGTCCAGCACATCCAGACCGTCGCCGGCCGCTACGCCGGCAAGCTGCAGTCCTGGGACGTCGTCAATGAGGCCATCGACCCGCGCAGCCCCCGCGCCGACGGCCTCCGCGATTCTCCCTGGCTCGAGCTCATCGGGCCCGACTACATCGAGCTGGCCTTCCGCACCACCCGCCAGGCCGACCCCACCGCCCTGCTCACCTACAACGACTACGGCTTTGAACTCGATACCGCCGAGCAAATCGAAAAACGCGGCGAAATCATGATGCTCGTCCGCCGCCTCAAAGCCCGCGGCGTCCCCATCGACGCCGTCGGCATACAGAGCCACCTCCAGGCCTGGGGCCAGCAGCCTGGCGCCGGCATCGTCAGCTTCGTCCGCTCCCTTGCCGAAATCGGCCTCCAGGTCTTCATCACCGAGATGGATGTCAGCGATCAGCAGGTGCCCGGCCTCGTCCCCGTGCGGGACAAGGCTGTCGCCCAGGTCTACGCCGACTACCTCACCATGATGCTGGCCGAGCCCAACGTCACCGCCGTCCTCACCTGGGGAATCACCGACCGCTACACCTGGCTGAACAGCCCACAGCACCTGCGCGCCGACGGCAAACCTCTGCGGCCTCTGCCCTTCGGGCCCGATTACGACCCAACCCCGGCCTTCTTCGCCGAGCGCAACGCCATCGATTCCCGCTTCGCCGGCAAAGTCGTGCACCAGGGAGATCCCTACGCGCCCTTCCGTCCCGTCGCCCCGCTGCCCCACATTTCCCACGAATAGTACCAGCGGTAACCTCGGCACGCGCTCCGCGGTCTGCTCTAATGGGACCGATGATCGGACGAGCAAGCGCTCTGCTGGCCCTTCTGGCTGCCCTCTGCGGCCCGCCAGCGGCGTCCGCCCAGCAGCCGTCCGGAAACAATCCACGTCCGCCACGGCCCAGCAGCGCGGCGGCAATCCGGGCCGAGGCCGCCACAGCCTTCGCCCCCGACCCAAACCTGAAACCTCCGGCCTACCGGACCAGCACAACCAGCGTCGAGATTCCGGTGCTCGTGTCGTCCCCGAATGGCCGGATCGTCCGCCGGCTGAACCCCGCCGACTTCACCGTCTCGGACAACGGCGTCCGCCAATCGGTGCAGCTCGAAGCCCGGCCCAGCGCCAGGCCGGTGTCCCTCCTCGTCTGCGTCGAACGGAGCCGGCAGATCGCAGGAGAATTCAGCAAAATTGCCGCCCTCGGGCCGCTGCTGAAACCGTTTCTCTCGCAGAGTCCCGGCCCGGATCCGAACTCCGAAACCGGCCAGGCAGCCCTGGTCGTCTTCGATTCCAAACCGACCTGGGTCGAACCGTTCAGCGCAAACACTGCGGCCATCGCCCAGGATCTGCAATCCATGCCGCAGGGCGACGGTGGAGCGGCGATTCTCGACGCTGTCGGCTACTCGATCAATCTCCTCGAGAAGCAGCCGGCGAACCGCAGGCGGATTCTCCTGCTCATCGCCGGACCGCAGGATCGCGGAAGCCGGAACTTCGACATCCCCGATCTCGTCGAGCGGCTGGGCACCAGCAACGTGCTGGTGGTGAGCCTGATTCTCTCGCCATCGAAGACGGCGGTTCGGGAATGGGCCTCCGGCCATGTGGACTCTGGACCGCGGCCGAATTTGTTGGCGCCGCTGCTGACGACGGTGGAGGCGATGCGGCAAAATATTCCAGGAACTCTGGCGTCGCTCAGCGGCGGCGAATCAGTTCCGCTGACACGGGAGAAGAGCTTTGGAAAAATACTGGCGGAGGCTGCAATCGACGCGCGGGATCGCTACATTTTGAGCTTCCGCCCGCTGAATCCAGCACCCGGAATGCACCTGATCCGGGTCTCAGTGACAGAACATCCCAGCGCGCAGGTCACAGCCAGCAATAGCTATTGGGCAATCGAACGCGAACACCAGCTCGGAACCAACTGAACTCGACACAGTCCTGACGCCAGAAGGACTGGATTTGCATCCAAGTCACAGGCTCATTAGTCACAGCAGAATGGAGAATCGCCGTGGGCGAACACGTAAAGTTGCAGGCGGAAGATGGACATGAATTGGACGCGTACGTCGCACGTCCGGAAGGAACACCGATCGCCGGGATCGTCGTCGTTCAGGAAGCTTTTGGCGTCAACAGTCACATACGATCCGTCGCGGACGGCTACGCAAAAGATGGCTTCCTGGCTGTCGCGCCGGCTCTGTTCGACCGGATCGAGCGCGGCGTGGAATTCGGCTACAGCGATGAGGATTTGGGCAGGGGGATTGCGATTGCACGCCAGGGCAAGCCGGAAGACTGGGTTAAGGATGTGGCTGCGGCGCTCGCGTTCGCTCGCCATGAAACCGGGAAGAAAGCCGGCGTCATCGGCTACTGCCTCGGTGGAACCGTGGCCTGGCTGGCTGCAACAAGGCTGAAACCCGATGCGGTGGTCGGATACTATGGCGGCAATATCCTCACATTCGCGGCCGAAAATCCGAAGGCCCCGGTGATGCTGCACTTTGGCAAAGAGGACCAGCACATTCCGAAGGAAAAGATTGACAGCGTCTTCATGGCCGCGCACCCCAAAGTCCCGGTCTACTGGTACGACGCCGGACATGGCTTTAACTGCAACGACCGGGCCAGCTACAATCCCGAAGCGGCAAAACAGGCGCGGGAGCGCTCGCTGGCATTTTTGAAGAAGAACCTGACTGCATGACGGAAAGACCAGGCCCGGAGAACGGCATAGCAGCAAACCCACGCAGACGCGGACAAACCACTCCTACCAACAGCAGGCAGGCACGCGGACGAGACTTCTCGCATGCCTGGCGGGCGCTCCGTCATCGAAATTTCCGCCTCTTCTTCGGCGGCCAGAGCATATCTCTGGTCGGCACGTGGATGACGCGAATTGCAACCGCCTGGCTGGTGTACCGGATGACCGGCTCCGCGCTTTTGCTGGGCACCGTCAGCTTTGTGGGGCAGATTCCGACCTTCCTCCTCGCTCCATTTGCCGGCGTGCTGGTGGACCGCGCCAATCGCCGTCAGGTTCTCCTCTGGACCCAGTCGCTCGCAATGGTCCAGTCACTGCTGCTGGCGTGGCTCACCCTTGCGCATCTGATCACCATTCCGGAAATCCTGGCCCTCAGTGCCTTCCAGGGAGTCATCAACGCCTTCGACATGCCGGGTCGGCAGTCGTTCATGATTCAGATGGTCGCCCCACCGCCAACTGGAGGTCCTGAAGCACTGGAGGAAAACCGGCACGATCTCTCCAATGCCATCGCCATCAACTCGTCGATGGTGAACCTGGCCCGTTTGATCGGCCCTTCTCTGGCCGGTGTTATTATCGCGGCCAGCAGTGAAGGATATTGCTTTCTCATCGACGGCATCAGCTATATCGCGGTGATCCTTTCCTTGCTGCTAATGCGCGTAACGGCAATCCAACGGAAGCACGCCGTCACTTCCATGGCCGAGCAGCTTCGCGAGGGCTGGACGTATGTATCGGCATTTGTGCCGATTCGCAGCATTTTGCTGTTGTTCGCCGTGGTCAGCCTGATGGGGTGGCCGTTCCTGGTGCTGATGCCGATCTTTGCGGTGCAGGTACTCCACGGCGGTCCGCATACGCTTGGACTTTTGATGGGAGCTACCGGGGTCGGCTCGCTGGTTTCCGCTCTGTCGCTGGTGGTGCGTCGCTCGCTCCGCGGACTGAGCAAGGTTATACCGGTCTCGGCGGCAATCTTCGGCATAGGGCTGATCGGATTCGGATTCTCGAAGGCAATGTGGCTCTCGATGGTCCTGATGCTGGTTATTGGCTACGGCATGATGCAGGGGCTGACGGCGAGCAACACGGTCATCCAGACACTGGTCGACGAGAAGATGCGAGGCCGGGTGATGAGCTATTACACCGTCGCCTTTGTCGGGATGGCCCCTTTCGGCAGCCTTCTGGCAGGTGTGCTGGCGCACTGGATCGGCGCGCCGCGCACCGTGGTGCTCAGCGGAGTGGCCTGCATCGCCGGGAGCGCATGGTTCTGGAGCCAGTTGAAGACAATCCGGCGCGACATGCGGCCTATCTACGAGCGGTTGGGGATCATTGAACGGAAAATGTTGCCGGTCACCGAAGCCGCGAACGGATGAAGTGCTGGCGCTACGTTGGGGAAATGAATCCTCACACGCGTGCCGGGAATCTGCTGCTTGCAGCATGCCGATCAGGAGGAACGGAGAATGATAGTGGTTTCGATTGCCATTTTTATTGCCATGCTGTCCCTGCTGATCGTAGTTGGGGCCCGGCGCACCAGAGACCGGCATGTCATCGAGCAGCACACCATTACACCGGAGGCCCTCCATGCACTTTTGGTCTCCAATCCGGAGGTGCTGCTCTTCGACGTTCGCCAGCCTCTCGACCTGTTGGCCGATTCGGAGATCATTCCTGGAGCGAAAAGAATTTCGCCCAAAGAAGTACTGGAGAATCCATCCCTCATTCCTCAGGAGAAGGACTCGATCGTTTACTGTACCAGCCCAAGCAATAAAACCAGCCTCCGCATCTTGCATCGTGCCCTCGCCCTGCATCTCACGCGGATCAAACTCCTCAAAGGTGGGTTGGATGGCTGGAAAAAGAAGGGCTATCCAGTGGAGCCGTACATAAAGCCATTCCATCTCGATACGGGCAGCCCGGATCTCGACAATTCGCAATCGGGACCATGATTCTCGCTCTTTGAAATATCGGGGTTCAAGTGGCAGCTTCTCATCTGCGCCGGTGAAGACAGCCGCAATCTTGGTTTCCCCGCACTTGCACCGATCATGCCGAACAGAAAAAGGACGGAATGAGCGCCGCAACCGGAACATTGACGCAGCAAGACCATGACTGGAAGCCGAAAGCGAACCCGTGGTTAATCGCCTTTGTGGTTTCACTGGCGGCATTCATGGAAGTGCTCGACACCAGCATCGCCAACGTGGCCCTACCACACATAGCGGGGAATCTGGGCGCCAGCCAGGACCAGAGCACATGGGTACTGACTTCGTATCTGGTGTCGAACGCCAT
>JAJZJJ010000178.1 GCA_021810175.1 Acidobacteriota bacterium
TCTGCATCTCTCCGGCCAGCGGCCGGGAGGTTTAGTTTTTGGAAGTGATCGTGCACTTGGCCTCCTGTTGATTGGACGCGCGGAAGCCCGCAAACGCCGCGCCGGGATTACTTTCTCGAATGTCTGAAGAAGGGCGCAACAAATGCGGGCCCTGTGCGCATCGAAACAAAAAGGCCGCCCCTCAGCGGGGTGGCCTTTTTCCCGGACGACGGAAACAGAGTTTGTCAGTCGGCGGAAGTGCCGATGCCCATCTGCAGATACGTCCCCGCATCCAGGCGGAAATTCCCCTTCTTCTGCGTGAAGGTCACGGAGGAGTCCTTCTGCGCCGAGGAGCTCAGAGAGATCTTGCCCAAAGCCCCGGACTGATCGGCCGCAAAGTCCGAAGAAACCGTCGCCGGCGGCAGCGGCAGGAATTGATTCGAATTGACGCTCTGATCAGCCTGATCGGCTGGATAGGCGGCGATCACGGTGGCCTTCACTTTAATCTTCTTCCCACCCTTCAGCTCGGCTTCGGTAAAGGTAAGAACGAGAGAAGAGGGCCCGCGGTTCTCCGAGCTCTTCGCTTCAGTAACGGTACCAATCAGAGTGGTGTTTTTCGGCAGTTTCACGCCGTCCACACTGACCTTCTCCTTCAGCTTTGCCGTTACCGTCTCACCCACTTTCGCGCTCTGCGAACTGATCGTGTGGTCCAGACGAGCATTCACTCCCACCAGAGTTTGCGCCGAGGCGAAGCCGACGGTAGCAAAGGACGCCAGGGCAAGACCGAGAGAAACATTCCTTAAGGAAAAACGCATAATGTCAAAACTCCTTTATAAGAAAGACCTGCGCTACGCCGCACGGCTGCCGCGGCTCTTGGGTTGACGTGGAGACGACCGGACACACCACGAGCGATGATCCACGGGCCCGTGAGTAACGGTTGCGTCCAGGTGGGTTTCCTCCCGCTCGCGCACGGCATGCCGAACTTCGCGGGAGCGAGACTTTATGCAGCTTCCTTCTCTTCAACGGTCGCGCCCGCCCTGCGGATAGGGAGACACGAAGCCCCGTTTCGGAAGCCTTCTTTTCCTATATTGACGGTTTACCTGTCCGGGAAGACTCAAAAAACCCAGGGTGACCGTCACAAAAGTTTCGGAGAATGCGCTGTTGAATCAATCAGAGCATGTAAAACTGCGGGCAGCAGCGTCAAAAAAGGACACGCGCGGTTGATCCGTACCTGCTGACAGCTGCGCCCCATGCAACGACCTGCAAGGTCCCCTTTTCTGAATGTGGGATTCCTACATTACGTACGCTACGCATTCCAGCTCGTGCTGCAGCGACTCCACGGAACAGTCCGCCCCCTCGAGCCGTACGACCGCTTCACGCACCACGGCCGGATCCGCGCCATAACCGCGTCCGGAAAGAAATGAGGTGACCAGTTCGGCGGCCTGCCACGAGTCGAAGCCGGACTGGAGGAGTTCGGTGCGCAGCCCTGCAAGCTCCGCAACCGGGAATTTCTCGATTTTGCCTTCGCCTGCCATGGGTGGCTCCTTCAGGCCCACGGACCACTGGGCCGGGTTTATCTGTCCACGCTCGGTTAGACACCTGAAGCGGGAATTAGTGTTGCAAGCCTGCCGCTAACTGTATTGGCCCCGTCTCAATATCCCTGGCGGAAAACCCGAGATAACCACTCGCACCGATCCCACCGTGCGGGACCGTATAGTGGTGAACATGGCCTATTCCGCCATTGCAGACAGATCGCGGTTCGAGTGTCCGGAATCCAGGACGACGGAGCCCAACGAGCCAACCAGCGAAGCCTATTCCCGGAACGGAAAGCAGGCCACATGTTGAGGGTGGGACTGACCGGCGGCCTCGGCAGCGGCAAATCAACGGTCGCGGCCATCTTCCGCGAGCATTCCTTTCATGTGCTGGAGGCCGATGCCATCGCTCGGGAGATGATGCGGCCCGGGCAGGAGATTTTTCACGCAATCGTCCAACATTTTGGCGCGGAAGTTCTCCAGTCCGATGGCACCCTCGACCGTGCACGCCTGGCCGCACTCGCTTTCACGAGAAACCGCCTGGCAGAGCTGAACCGCATCGTGCATCCTCCTGTCGTGGCCGAACAGGAGCGACGGATGCAGGCCATCTTCGCCGCGGAGCCGGCTGCCGTAGCGGTCGTGGAGTCCGCGCTCATCTTCGAGGCTGAGGCATGGGGAACCGTGCCGAAATGGCCGAAACGCTTCGACCGGCTGGTGCTGGTCACAGCTCCCGATGACCTGAAGATTCAGCGCTATCTCAACCGTGTGCTCCCCGAAAACGCAGGCCCGGAGCAGCGAAAACAGGCGGAACAGGACGCCCGTGCTCGCCTTGCCGCGCAGCTTCCGGACGCGGTAAAGGCGGAACACTGCGATTATGTGCTGGATAACAGCGGTTCGATGGAGGCCATGCGTGTCCAGGTAGCGCGGGTGGCGGCGGAATTGCAGGCTGAATCGGCGCTAAGGGTATTGCCTCTGGAGCGCGCCATGGACAGGTCCTAGAATGAGTATGCGGCGCGGGCATTCCACACCGCAGCGAGCGCACGACCTGCACTTCAGCGGTGCAGATGGGGGACGAAAGCCGAGTACGATATGACCTTTCGCAGAACGATTTTGATTTGCCTGCTGGTCGGAGGTTTCTGGTACGCAATCGCGCATTTCCATTTTCGGCACGACGGCTTGCTGGCCGACTCGCCGCTGACGCTGACCGAAGCGCACGCGGACTCGGAATACACTCCCGAAGAGCTCAACAACATCGCCGTCTACAAAAAAGCCCTGCCGTCCGTCGTCAACATCACTTCGACCACGGTCACTCTGGACTTTTTCTATGGCTTCGTTCCCTCCCAGGGCCAGGGCTCCGGCTTCATTCTCGACAAACAGGGACATATCCTGACCAACTATCACGTTGTCGCCGGCGCCAGAACCATTCAGGTGCAGACCTGGAATAAGCGGCGCTATACCGCGGTGGTCATCGGTCAGGACCGCCTCCATGACCTGGCCCTCCTGCAGATTCATGCCTCCCATCTGGTCCCCGTCGCCCTCGCCAGCTCGCGCAATCTCCAGGTCGGTCAGCAGGTCTACGCCATCGGCAATCCCTTCGGCCTCTCCGGCACCATGACCGAAGGCATCATCAGCGCAATCCGCTCCGTCAAAGGACCAGAGGGCGGAATCATTCAGGACGCCATTCAGACCGATGCGGCGATGAATCCCGGCAACTCCGGAGGACCGCTCCTCAATTCCCATGGCGATGTCATCGGAATCAATTCCATGATTGCCCAGAATGGCGCCGAGCAAAACGCCGGTATTGGCTTCGCCATCCCGATCGATACCGCCAAGGCCGTGCTCCGCGACTTCCAGAAGTATGGACGCGTCCGCCGCGCCTCCCTTGGAATCAGCATTCTGCCCATCGGTCCTGACCTGGCGAAGCAAATGGGCCTGCCCGATCAGTATGGTGTCCTCATTGAAAGCACCGTCCCCGGTGGCCCGGCCGCGCGCGCCGGACTCCACGGCGGCAATCAGATCGCCTACCTGGGCAACATGAAGATTCTCATTGGCGGCGATCTCATCGTGGCCATCGACGGACACGAAATCACGAATTCCCAGGACATCTCCGAAATCATGAACCAACATCAGCCCGGTGATGCCGTGATGGTCACCTTCTACCGCGGCCAGCGCGAAATGACCCGGCGCGTAATCCTCGGTGAAACCGAAGACCAGCCCGTTTAGAGAGACAGAGAATCGGAGGCGGAAGCACACCCATGACCGCAGTCGTCGATCGAGACTGGATACCCGCCCGTATTCCGCCGCAGAAGGGCAAACTGGCCTGGATTACAGGAGCGAACAGCGGCATCGGTTACCACACCGCCCTGGAACTGGCCCGCGCCGGATGCGCCGTCGTGCTCGCCTGCCGCGACCTCGGCAAGGCGGAAGCCGCCAGAGCCCGAATCCTCACCGATGTTCCCAGGGCCGAACTGGAAGTCGAACTCCTGGACCTGGCCAGCCTCGATTCCGTGCGCGCAGCGGCTAACCGCTTCCTCAGGACCGGGCGTCGCCTCGACCTGCTCATCAACAACGCCGGAGTCATGGCCCTGCCAGCCCGCCGCGTGACGAAAGACGGATTCGAGCTGCAACTCGGCACCAACCACTTTGGACACTTTGCCCTTACTGGGCTGCTGTTGCCGTCGCTGCTCAAAGAGCAGAGTACCCAACAGGCCCCCGGTGCGGCGCGGGCGCGCGTTGTCACAGTCAGCTCCATCGCTCACCGTGGCGCAAAGCTCGAGTTCGCCAACCTCCAGTGGGAGAGCGGATACAAGCCCTGGCCAGCCTACCGCCGCACCAAGCTGGCCAATCTCCTGTTCGGCTTTGAACTGCAGCGTCGCCTCGAACGAGCCAAAGCGCCGGCGATCAGCATAGTTGCGCATCCCGGCGTTTCCAACACCAACCTGTTCGCAGCCGGTCCCGGACAGGGAGGCGGTCTTCCCGCAAAGCTGATCCCGCTGCTGTTGCCCCTGTTCGCCCAGTCCGATGCCCAGGGCGCGTGGCCCACCCTGTACGCCGCCACCAGCCCTGAAGCCGATGGCGGCCACTTCTACGGACCTGACGGATTCCGCGAGATGCGCGGCTATCCCGTCGGGGTACGGGCCGAAACTCAGGCCTACGACGAGGCCATGGCGGAGCGGTTGTGGGCCGTATCCGAAAAACTCACCGGCGTGCAGTATCCCCTGCCCCAATAGGCCGCTGTCTCGCGCGGATTGCAGGACGGATAGGTGATGAACCAATGACCAGGTTCGCTGCCGCCAGGATCAGCATCGTCCAGCGTGGGATCGGTCGCCGATCCCCAGGCCATACAGCCCCGCCAGCACCACCGCCGTCAGACTCGTCGCCATCCCCAGAGCTTTTGCCGCGGCAGTCCCTCGCCCCAGACAGTGATCAACGCGGCGGCGCGGGGTTCAGCTTCTGCTCAACGCTATAGTGTGTGCAGGTAGTCAAGCAGCGCCTGGAGTTGCTGCTGACTGAGTTGATTGCCAAAACCCGGCATCATATTCCGCCCATTCACAATCACGTACGTCACCCGATCGTCGTTCGCAGGCGCGCCACTGGGCAGGTACTTCTTGCGGAACATGGCAAACAGGCTCGGTCCGTGCAGATCTCCCGTGTGGTTCGCGTGATGGCAGCTCGAACATTCCTGCACGAATATCTGGCGCCCCTGCATCTCCTCAGGAGTCAGCTGGCTGAGCGGCTTCGAGGGCGAATAGGAGGGTCCGCAGCCGGCAAGAGCAAGAGGAAGAACCATAGCGGCCGCTGCCGCCAGCCATAATAACGTACGTTTCCCGATCACGCGCAATTCTCCGATGCCTCTACCCTAAACCCTTTGGCGCGTGTTCCGTACCTTACTTTTGTAGGGCCACAACTCCCTGCACAAGGAACGGCGAGCTCAGTTGGCGTCGGCGATCGCTGTCACAATTCGGTCGATGGCATGCAGTGAATCGTCATTGTCGGGCTGTCGACCGTTGCAGAGCACGGAAAACACCAGAGTCCGTCCGCTGCGGGCAATCAGATACCCGCTCAGCGAGTTGACTTCCTCCAGCGTGCCCGTCTTGGCAAAAACCCGCCGCACCATGCCGTCATGGAAGCGCGCCGCCAGCGTGCCGTCGACCCCGGCGATCGGGAAGGTCGAACGGTACAGCTTTCCCCAGGGCTGGTGAGCCGCGTAAACAAGCAGCGTGGTAATGGCGCGGGGCGCCACCTCGTCGTCCGGCGACAGTCCCGATCCGTCGAAGAACAGAAAGCCGTTGGGGTTCACTCCCGCATTGATCGCGAACTGACGCACCACCCGCGCTCCCTGTGCGATTGAGCCGTCGGACCCTTCCAGCCGGCCGAGCAGCCGCAGATACAGTTCGGCGTGCAGGTTCTGGCTCACCTTATTGGTGACCGTCACATCCTCGGCCAGCGGCGGCGAAACGTGCGTCGCCAGCACGTGCAGCCCGGTATCCGGCGGCGCGAGAGTGGTGATGTGCAGCGGATGCAGAACCACCGGCTGATCCACCTCTTCGCGGAAGTCCTCCGTGTCCGTTGGCTCGCGATGCCACGCCTCGGCCTTCCCGGTGATCGTGACGCCCCGGGCCAGCAGCATCTGTCGCAGCGCGATGGAGGCAAACTTCGCCGGATCGTTGATGGCCAGCGCATCGTGAAGCCCAAAGCGATTTATCCTACCAAAGAGACGCACCGTCCGGCTGCCCAGCGGCCGATCGATGCCCGCGCGCGCATAGCGGTCGTACGGGGCTACGGTCAGCGAGTTTTCGACATTGTAGTAAGGAACATCCGGGTTCCACGTGACC
>JAJZJJ010000179.1 GCA_021810175.1 Acidobacteriota bacterium
AAAGGGAGAGAGCTGGGCCGGGGTTGAAGCGAGGCGAGAAACCGGAGGGGGAAAGGGAGGGTGGGGGGGTCAGTGCGAGGCGGGAGGCTGTGCGGGCTGGGTGACGATGCTGACGTGGGTGATGCCGGCCTGCTTGACGGCGTCCATGACGGCGGCGAATGCGCCGAAGGGGACTTTCTGATCGGAGCGGAGGTAGATGACGCGGTCGGCGGGATTGGTGTTCTGGTTGATGTTCTGCTGCCGGAGCATGGCGGTGAGGTCGTTGAGGTTGACCGGTTTGTCGTTGATGTAGACGTTCTGGTCCTTGTCGATGGTGACGACGGTGTGGGGCTTGGTGACGGAATGGACGGTTTTGGTTTTGGGGACGTTGACCTGGATGCCGGACTGGAGAACGGGAGCGGTGAGCATGAAGATGACGAGCAGGACCAGCACCACGTCCACGAGGGGCGTGATGTTGATTTCAGCGAGAGAGGTGCGGGTATGGCCGGTGCGGCTAGTGAAGGCCACGGGAGTCTCCTGAGGAAACACCGCGCATTTCGCTGGGGTCCTGATTGGGACGGAGTGCGGCTTCCTCCATGCTGTTGAGGAGCTCACGGGCGAAGTCGTCCATGCGGGCGGCGAAGTCGCGGCAGCTGGCGGTGAACTGGTTGTAGGCGATGACCGCGGGAATGGCGACGAGGAGGCCGGCAGCGGTGGTGATGAGGGCTTCGGCGACGCCTGGACCGACGGCATGGAGGGTGGCGGTGCCTTCGGTGCCGAGGCCGACGAAGGCCTTGACGATGCCCATGACGGTTCCGAAGAGGCCGACGAAGGGGGAAATGGCGCCGATGGAGGCCAGCCAGGTGAGGCTCTGCTCCATGTAGGTGAGGGTTTCGCTGGAGGCGGTCTGGGCGGAGCGCTCGAGGGCGGTGATGTTGCGCGGAGGGCCAAAGCCGCCGGTCTGGCGGCGGTAAGTCTCATAGACCTCGTCGAAGACGCTGACGAGGGGGCTGGGCTTGAACTGCTCGCTGACGGCGGCGATTTCCTGCAGGCGGGTGGCCTTGCGGAAGGCGCGGAGGAAGCGGCGGCTCTGGGTACGGGCGCGGCGGAAGCTGCCCAGTTTGCCGAAGATAATGGCCCAGGAAAAGAGGCTGCCGATGAGCAGGACGAAGAGCACAACCCAGGCGGTGGGGCCGCTGTTGCGGAGCATGTCCATGACGGCGTTGCCGTTGTTGACAGGCGGCGGAGTGGCTGGAATTGCGGCCTGGAAGAAGAGCAGAAGTGGTGCCGATGCGAGGTGTGTCATTGCCCTGAGTATCACGTTACCAGAAGCGGGTAAAAGGCGGGAGGTTGCCTGGGATGGGGGAATCCCGGGGAGCTACAGCTGAATGCGGGAGAAAAGGCGGGCGCTGATGGCGAGCAGGATGGCGGCGAGGCCGATGAGGATGGCCAGGTCGATGGAGAAGCTGAACTGCCAGCTGCCGATGAGGAGGCCGCGGAGTCCGTCGATGCCGTAGGTGAGGGGATCGACGCGGGTGATCCACTTGAGGACGACGGGAAGGTTGGTGAGGGGGTAGAGCGCTCCGGAGAGGAAGAAGATGGGCATGACGAGGAAGTTCATGAGGAACTGAAAACCCTGCATGTCCTGAATGACGGAGCCGATGGAGGCGCCGAGAGCGGCGAAGACGACGGCGATCATGGAGACGAAGACGAAGGAGATGGGCACGGCGAGCCAGAAGTGAGGGCGGAATCCGGCGATGAGGCAGACAACGAGGATCAGGATGCCCTGGATGATGGCGACGGTGGCTCCGCCGAGGGTGCGGCCGAGCATGATGTGAATGCGCGGGACGGGAGCGACGAGGGTTTCGCGGAGGAAACCGAACTGACGGTCCCAGAGCATGGCCATGCCGGAGAAGACGGAGCTGAAGAGGACGGTCATGCCGATGACGCCGGGGGCCATGAACTGGAGGTAGCTGCCGGCGCCGGCTTTGGCGAAGACCGGGCCGAATCCGTAGCCGAGGGCCAGCAGATAGAGGGCCGGCTGGCCGAGGGAGACGAGAATCTGCGCGCGGGAGCGGACATAACGCTTGAGCTCGCGCAGCCACATGATGTAAATGGCGCCCATTTTGACCTCCGGGTAAAAGACAGCAGGTAGCAGGTAGCGATGAAGCGGCTAGCTAAAAAGCGGCTAGCGAAAGACGGTTGGCGGTGAAGCGGTTAGCGGTGAAGCGGGTAGCAGTGAAGCGGTTAGGGAACTGGGCTGAGCGGAGGGGCTTCGGCTAACAGCTTTTTTCTCTAGCAGCTTTTTGCCAACCGCATTTTTGCTAACCGTCCTTTGCTAACTGCTTTTTTGCTGCATTTCAATCTTTTACCGCTTTTGCCACATTTGGGCGAAGCGGCGCATGTTGTCCGTGGAGTTGGCGCCCTCGTCGCGGATGGATGTTCCGGTGAGGGCGAGGAAGGCAGCTTCGAGCGAGTCAGTGGCAGTGCGGGCTTTCAACTCGGCCGAGGTGCCGACAGCGACGATGGAGCCGTGGTCCATGATGGCGATGCGATGGGCGACGCGGTCGGCCTCGTCCATGTAGTGAGTGGTGAGGAAGACGGTGGTCTTTTCGGCTTCGTTGAGGGTTTTGACGTGGGTCCAGAGCTGGTTGCGGCTCTGGGGATCGAGGCCGAGGGTGGGCTCGTCGAGGAAGAGGATTTTGGGGGTGTGGAGGAAGCCGCGGGCGATTTCGAGGCGGCGCTTCATGCCTCCGGAGAAGGTTTTGACGTAATCGTCGCGGCGTTCCCACAGCTCGAACTGGCGGAGGAGCGCTTCGATGCGGGGCGCGCGGACGCGGCTGGGGACGTGATAGAGGATGCCGTGCAGCTCCATGTTTTCGTAAGCGGTCTGCTCGGAGTCGAGACTGGGGTCCTGAAAGACGATGCCGAAGCGCTGGCGGGCGTCGCGCTGCTTGACCCAGGGATCGAAGCCATCGAGGTGAATGGTTCCGCTGGTGGGACGGAGCAGGGTGGTGAGCATTTTGATGGTGGTGGTTTTGCCGGCGCCGTTGGGGCCGAGGAAGGCGAAGATCTCGCCGGTCTCGACGTGGAAGGAGATGTCGTTGACGGCGGTGAACTGGTCGAAGGTTTTGGTCAGGCTCTGGACCTGAATCACGGGCTGGCCTCCGGAAAAACTGCTGATGCAAGCGGTTGGTCCAGTTTGCCAGAAGGGGAGGGTTTTGGGCTATGGGCGCGGCGCGGGGCACAGCTGAAGCTGCACCCGCTGAATTCGGGAAGAGGTCTCGAATTGCGATCCTAGACGAGGGACTTGCGTTCGAGGGCGCGGGCGGTGAGGACGATGCCGGTTTCGCGGGTGTGCAGGGTGATGGGGAAGGCGAGGACGTTCCAGACCCAGCGGTCGCCTTTGCTGGGCAGGTTGAGGACGCCGCGGAAGGTGCGGTCGATGTAGGTTTCGCGGGTTTCGGCGACGGTGCGGAGGATGTCGGCCCAGTCGGCGGCGAGATCGGGCATTTCCTCGAACATGTTGCGGCCGGGAAACCAGTCGCGGGGTTTCTCGAGGACGCGGGCGCAGGTTTCGTTGACGTACTGCCAGGTGCCGTCGCCATCGAGGATTTCGAGGACGACGTCGTCGCCGATGGCCATGTTGATGCGGGAGTAGAAGAAGTCGCGGGCGTCAACGACGACGGGCCGGCCGCGGCGCTTGGCCTCGAAGGAGCGGAGAGCGGTGACGAGGTCGTCGATGGAGCTGTAGCCCTTGAGGAGGTGCATGTCCTCGACACCGCCGAAGCGGCGTTCCAGGGTAGCGGAAAGGATGATGATAGGGACCTGGGGGCGGCGGGAGCGGAGATCGGCGGCGACATCGGTGCCGAATTTGCCCGCGCCGAGATGGTAGTCGAGGACGGCGATGTCGATCCTGTCGAGCATGCCGGCTGCTTCTTCCACGGTGCTGGCGGTTTCGGTGAGATAGCCGTATTTGCGCAGGATGGTGGACCGGAGAAGGAGATTGTCCGGGTGGTCATCGAGCAGGAGGACACGAATCGGTTCGGGGGTGGACGGCGAAACGAGGGTCAGCGAGGTATCTTGTTCGTTGGCAGACATCAGTCGTCCGTTTGGATGCAGAGAAGCAGGGGAATTGCTGCCGCGGCCTGTCGATTCTGTGTTGCCCAGCCAGTTTACGCTTTCGCAGGCCGCAGATTCTATTCTTCTTCGGATTTGCGGCGGCGCTGGAGTTGGCGGACGATGTCCGGCAGCCGACTGAAGAGGGAGGAAGCGCGCAGCCACTGCTTATGGTCGAAGGCGGGTGATCCGGCGAGCATGGATCCTGGAGGAATGTCTCCGTGGAGGCCGGCCTGGGCGATGGCGACAACATTGTCGCCGATGTGGCAGTGGCCGGCGACGCCGACTTGTCCGGCGAGGATGACATTTTTGCCGACGTGCGTGGATCCGGCGAGGCCGACCTGGGCGCAGAGCAGGGTATTGTCGGCGACGGTCGATCCGTGGCCGACCTGGACGAGGTTGTCGATTTTGACGCCGTCGCCGATGTGGGTGGCTCCGACGCTGGCGCGGTCAATGCAGGAGTTGGCCTGGACCTCGATGCGGTCGCCGAGGATGGTGGGGCCGGACTGGGGAATCTTGTGCCAGGCGCCATGTTCGTCTTTGGCGAAACCGAAGCCATCGGAGCCGACGACCACGCCGTTCTGAAGGATGACATCGTCGCCGATGCGGCAGTTTTCGCGGACTATGGCATGGGCGTGGGCGAAGAAGCGATGGCCGATGTGGACGCCGGGATACAGGACGACATGGGGCAAAATGACGGCGTCGTCGCCGAGGACGACATCGCGGCCAATGACGGCGAAGGGGCCGATGTGGGCGCGTGCGCCGATGCGTGCGGAGGGATGGACAGAGGCGGCGGGATCGATGCCGGCGGGCCAGGCGGGCGGCTGGTAGAAGAGCTCGATGGCGCGGGCGAAGGCCAGGTAGGGGTTTTTGAGGCGGAGGGTGGTGACGGGGACTTCAGGGAAATCGTTGGTGACGAGGATGGCCGAGGCACGGGTGGTGCGGGCCTGAGCGGCGTATTTGGGATTGGCGACGAAGGTGACGTGGCCGGGTGCGGCTTCTTCGATGCCGGCGACACCGGTGATGTCGAGATTGGGGTCGCCGCGCAACTCCGCGTGAAGAGCACGGGCCAGTTCTGCGGATCGCATGGAGCGATTGTAAACCGGGGAAAGAGCGAAGGGATGGGCGCGGGATGGGGTGAGGAGCATCCCGCGCGAGGGTGAGTTTACGGCGCGCCGGATCCGACGGAGCGGCTCTCGGTGATGTAGTTGAGGGAGCCGTTGGTGGTCTGAGCGGGATATTCGGAGCGGACGTGGATGTCGACGATGTTGCCCTGCATCTCCGGGGTCGCGCTGATGACATCGGTGTCGGTACGGATGATGGTCAGATAGGGGCTGTTTTGCGAAGCCACATAGACCTTGCCGATGGGGTAGTTGTAAATGGAAGCGATGGCGTGGGGGTTGGAACTGAGTGGGATGGTCTTCTCGACGGTATAGTCCCTGAGGCTGACGATGGAGACGCTGCCTGGGATTCCTTTGGCGATATCTCCCTGGTTGGCGACATAGACGCGGCTGCCATCCTGCAGCACCGTAACTTCGACGGGATGGAGGCCGACGGGGACGGTGGCGAGAACGGTTCCGAAGGTGGCGGCGTCGTTGCCGTAAATGTCGAGCGGGATGGAAATGATGCTGATGGTGTTGGAGTCGTAATTGGCAGTAACGAGGAGCTGGCCATTGCGATAGTAGTCAGCGTAGACGGGGCCGGCACCGACCTTGATGGTGGGATGGGCGGCATCGATGGCATTGAGCTGGGAGTTGATGACGGTCACGGTGCCGCTGCCGCGGTTCATGATGAAGACACGCTGGAGGTCGGGGGTCATGAAGCCGTAGACGGGGCAGACGCCGAGGGGAAGCCTCGCGGAAATGGTGTTGGCGGCGGTCTCGATGGCATCGGCTTCGCCATCGACGGTCACCGCGGAGGGATTGGCGCAGTCGCCCCATGCGGGCTGAGCGCCGCCGCCGGAATTGCCCTGGCTGATGGCGTAGATGCGTTCGCCGGCACTGTAGCCGACGAGATTGATGAGCGAGGGCGCGACGGGAATCTCCTGCTTGAGGCCGGCGGGCGAACTGGTGAGCTGAGCGACGCAGTTAGTGGTGAGGCAGGTTGGGCCATGGAGGCCGGATTCGGTGACGTAGAGGCTGCTGTTGGCAAAGAGGGTGTTGGTGGGGGCGGAGCCGGGCAGGAGGGTACTATTCTGCACGTACTGGGTTTGGAGATTGCCGGAGGTGGCCTCGGCGG
>JAJZJJ010000180.1 GCA_021810175.1 Acidobacteriota bacterium
ATCGGATCGGGTGCGCGACCTGCAACGGTTGCCGCAGGTGGAAGTCCCGGTGGATATTCCGCGGATGGGCAGCCTGGCGACGGGCATGGTACGGAAGTCGATCCAGGCGTTTATTGAAGCCGATGCAGACATGGCAGAAAGCGTGCTGACGATGGACGACAACGTGGACAAGCTGAACAGCCTTGCCCACACAAGCGTGCTGGCCATGATGAAAGAGAAGCCGGAGTTCGCGTCGCAGGCGTTGCACGTGCTGATGATTGCGCGGAGCCTGGAGCGCGTGGCAGACCACGCGACCAACGTGGCCGAAGATGTGATTTTCTGGGTGCGCGGCGCAGATGTGAGGCACCACGTGCGCGAGGCGGACAGCGCGGTGGCGGGGGAGAGCATTTCTCCCAATTAAAAACTGATCGCGTAACGCACTCTAACCTTCCCACCAGTCAAAACATACCGGACCGGTCATCCTCGGGTAATAGAGTCCCAGGCGGACGGGAAGATCCGTATTTGCCGCGAGTGCGGCGCGTGCCACGCGAGCATAGGCGGCAAGCTGCGGGCTGTAGACGTGTCGCTGCCGAGCGAAGAACTCGCCGGGATCGCCGGTGCTGGTTTCGCTGGTCTTGTAATCGACAATCCAGAGACATTCAGGTTTTGCGGAGCTGAGCGGTTCGGGGCCAGCGCGGAAGATGCGGTCAGCGCGGAGCGTGCGGAGCGCGCCGTTGAGCCATCCGGTCCATGAAATCTCTGATTGTGAGCCGGGATGGTCGGCGAGGGTCCAACGAGCGATGGGGTCGGCCTGACAGGAGGCGACCATCTGCAGCAACTCGCGCAGGGCGGTTTGCGACTGGTGCGCGTCGAGCGCGGAGGCGCGGAGCAGGGCGGTGATTTGCTGTTGCAGCAGGGCTTCGTCGGTGTGTCCTGCAGAGATCTGCGGTCCGAGGCGCTGCAATAGCAGGTGCAGAGTGCTGCCGACGATGCGCGCGAGGCGCGAGCCCTCCGGGCGATGAAATTCGCGCTCCTGGGACTCGTTGGCGGTGGCGGTTGCTCCGGCGATGGCGACGTTGGGTACGGGCGCGGAAAGGCTGGTGCCCAGGCGCAGGCGGTGGAAAGCGGGCGCGGCCTCCGCCTCGGCAGCGAGGTCACTGAGTACTCCGGGTTGTGCTGGAGCGGGAAATGGGATGACTTCCGCGCCGGTTTGCGGGGCGGGCGCAGCGGCCTGCTGGCGCTGGAGGGCCGCATCGAAATGAGCTTCCAGCGCAGGCCAGGCTGTGTGGAGCAATGAGCCGGGGCGGGGTTTGACGAGGCCCTTGTCATTGAAAGACGCGGTGCCGATGAGGTGAAGCTCCTGACGGGCGCGGGTGCAGGCGACGTAGAAGAGGCGCTTGCGTTCTTCGGCATACCGGCACTGGCGCTGATTTTGAATCCAGTCGTAGATGCGATGTTTCGTGCCGCCTTTTTCGCCGATGGGGGCGATGAGGAATTCGGGACTGCCGGTTTGCGGGTTGGCGCGCTGCAGGGACGAGATGAGTTGTGGCTCCTCCTTGGGCGTGCCGCGTTCGAGCGCAGGGACGATGACGACATCAAAGCCAAGGCCCTTGGCTTTGTGGATGGTCATGAGCTGGACACCGCAGGATTCACTGACGGATGGGTCGGGCTGCGCGAAGAGGCGGTCGAGTTGCTGCTGAAATTCGCCGTTGAGGACTTGGGCGCCGTCGGGCGAAACAGTGTCGAGCAGAGAGAAGAAGACTTCAATGTTTTCGATTTCGGTGGCGTGGAGGCAAAGGTGACCGCCGAGTGCGTGCCAGGTGCGTTCGATCCACTCCGAGAAAGAGCTGGCCTGCGACTGGCGCGGGCGTGCATCCAAGGCGCGGCGGAGGACGGCCATGGTGCGATCAAGGCGCTGCCGGGAGGAGGATTCGAGTTGCAGCGAGTTGAGCGCGATGAGGTCAAGCATGGGCAGGCTGCGAGTCGATGCGGCGTCAGAGCCTGTGAGTGTGTGCAGGTCAACGAGTGTGAGGCCGCACCAGGGAGCGCGCAGAACGGATAACCATGCGATGCGGTCCATGGGATGGAGCAGGGCGCGGACGAGCGACATGAGATCGAGGAGTTCCTGGCGCTCGGCGAGGGATTCGATTTCAACGGCGCGGAAAGGAATGCCACGGCGGCGTAACCGAGGAGCAATGGAAGCGAGTTGGTTGCGGGTGCGGACCAGGACGGCGACACGGTACTCGGTGTTGCGTTGGCGGGCCTGCTCGATGCGACTGTTGTGGGCCTGGATGATATCTGCGACGAGTTCGGCTTCGCGATGCTGGAGGTCGAGCTTGCGGGCGGGGGGCAGGGTCTTGTCGCGCGCGTCGAGTAATTGGGGATGGATCTGGAAGGCCGGGGTGTGGACGGTTTCGACGTCGCCGGTGTGCGCCGTGGAGGGCGTGAAGGTGACGGGGGAGGCATGCGGGAGGATGCCGGCGGCGAAGACGGGTTCGAAGATGGCGTTGAGCGGATCGGTGAGCTGGGCATGGGAGCGGAAGTTGACCTGAAGCGTGAGCGTTTCCAGCGGGAGTAAGAAATTGTCACCGTTACGGATCCCGTTGATGCGGACGTCGTGAAAGATTTCTACGTCTGCCTGGCGGAAGAGGTAGATGGACTGCATGGGATCTCCGACGAGGAAGACAGAGCGGGACGGGTCGCCGGACCAGTGGCTGACGAGGGTGGAGATGAGCTCATGCTGGCGGAGGGAGGTGTCCTGGAATTCGTCGACCAGGAGGTGACGGATATTGTCTGCCCAGTGGAAGCCTGCGACGTCATTTTCGAGAACGTGGAGTGCTGCGCCGCTGCTGTAGAGGAAGTCGATCTGATTATGTTCGGCGAAGAGGACGCGGAGTTCGGCGAGGGACTGGCGCAGGGTGGTGAAGAGATGGCGGAGCGTGGTCCACTGCTGGTCGTCGTAGCGCGGAGCAGGAAGTGTGCGGATGGTGCGGAGGACTTCGAGAAGGCCGGAGATGGGGCGGAGACGATCAAGCAATTCGTCACGGGATGCATTCCAGCGGCGAGCCTCAGGGCCACTCTTCGCGGGTGGGAAGCCTTCGTTCACTGTGAAGCGCTTGCGCCAGTCGCCGTCATTGGTAAGCAGGAGCGTGGTCAGTGCTTCCCAGTGTTCGATGGACGTCGCTGTAGGGAGTGCGTGCATGGATGACAGCAAGTTCAACGGCTCGTTGGGGCGGTTGCTGCCGGCGTAGTTGGCGACGGCGAGGAGTTGCTCCTCCACGAGGGGTTGCGCCTGGATGAGGGATCGGGCGCGGGTGAGAGTGCGGGAGACGATTTCGCGGAAGGGTTTCTCGAGGATGGAGCGGACGTGGTCCCAGTCGACGATGCCCTGGAGGGGGAAATCGGCCTCCCACTGGTCGCGGCGGGCGAGCATGTCTGCGATGAGGCGCTCGCAGTCGGCGAGGTTGTTGTCGCGGAGAGTGAGAAGATGCTGGAGCGCCTGGTTGAGTTCGGATTGGGCGCTGCCAAGGCGGCGAATGGTGCGGCGAGCCGCTTCAAGGTAGAGCGGGCGGGCGTCTTCGATGGGGTCAATGCTGCCGCCGAGGCGCGCCATGATGGGCTGGTCCTGCGCGATGCGCATGCAAAGCGAGTCAATGGTTTCGATCTGGAGCAGATTGGGTTGATCGAGGAGGCGCCAGCCGGCCTGATCGGCGCGGGCAAGGACGCGGCGGGCGAGTTGAATTCGTTCGTCATCGTGCGGACTTGCAGGAGTGGCAGCAGCCTTGTGGAGATCAGCGAGGATGCGGTTGCGCATTTCCGCGGTGGCGGCGCGGGTGAAGGTGATGGCGAGGATCTGGTCGGGAGTGTCGATGGGCGCGTCGGCCAGCAGGGCGAGGAAGCGGCGCGTGAGGAGGTCGGTCTTGCCGGAGCCGGCAGGGGCCTGCACGAGGACGGAGCGGTCGACGTGAATGGCGCGGTCGCGCTGGGGCTGGTCGACAGGGGTGGGCGAGAATGCCGGCGGGGGCGGTGGCTGTGGTTGATTTTGCGAGGCGAAGAGCGGGGCGTCGAAGTCGTCAGGCATCTTCGTTCTCCGGTTCTTCGCCGTTATTTTCTTCGGTTTCCCAGAGGCTGCGTTCGGCGCGCTCGTTGATTTCGTGAATTCGGCAGAGGCCGGGCAGGGGGCAGTATTGGCAGGTTTGTTGGCCGTGTTTAGGAGCGACGCGGGCTTCGCCTTGCGCGAATTCTGCGGCGAGAGCGACAAGGGCGGCTTGCCACTCGTCGTGCATTGCGTCCTGGTAGGGATTCTTTACGAGCGGGCTGGAGTCTTTGAGATCGGAGAAGAGTTGCGTGCGAGCGTCGCGGATGCGGCCAATGAAAGTTGTCTTGTTGGGCCGGATTTGTGCGAAGAGCAGGCCGCCGACGTTTTCGAGATTGCCGTAGACGGCGTAGAGCGGGAGCTGAGGTTCGTCGGGGCGGTCGCCCTGCCAGGCAGAGGCAGTGACGAGGCCGGTTTTGTAATCGATCACGATGCGTGACCCGTCGGGCAGGAGATCGATGCGGTCAGCCTGGAGGTTGAGTTGGAGCGGGACGATGGTGACGTTGGGCAGGCGCTGCTCACAGGTTTCGACAGTGAAGGGTTGGCGCTTCGATTCCTCGGTGAGCCAGGCGGTGAGGAGTGAAGCGAGACGGCGCTTTTCGGCGTCGAGGTAAGCCATGAGCCATCGGTCATTGATCTCCTTGGGGAGATTTGCGGCGAAGGAGGCGTCGATGTGGTGTTCGAGGGTGGGCTGAAGGGCATCTTCTGTGATGGTCCGGAGCAAGTCGTCGCGTGTGGCAATGCGGCGAGGTTGCGGGTCTGACCAGAAGCGTCGGAGGACATCGTGGAGGAGAATGCCTCGTTCGATGGAGGTGAGGCCCCATGCGGGTTCGGAGATTTCGCCGGCGCGGAGGCGGTAATTGGCGAAGGCGCGGAAGGGGCAGGCGGCCTGATCGCGGAGGAGGGATGATCCGCCGGGAGCGATGCCGCCGGGGAATGGAATGAGGGTAGATTCCTGCCAGGCTTCGAGGAAGCTGTCGGGGTCTGGAGGATTTGCAACTGTATCGAGAGCGAATTCTTCCGGAGCGAACGCGGTGACGATGGGGCTGGGGCGGAGTTCGCCATCCTTGTTCTGGCGGGCGCGGCTGAAAGTGAGCTGAGTCGTCGTGGCGCGGATGCGATGGGTGACGGATTGCGCGAGTTGGAGGTCGCTACTGGTGTCGGCGTGCGGCATGCCGGCTTCGCGCTGGATATGAATGGGCAGGAGCGGGTTGGCGCGACCGGTGGAGGGCCATTGCTCGTCGGTGGCACCGAGAAACCAGACGGCATCGAAGCTTTGCCCCGCGGATTCCATAGGACCCATGATCTGAATGGGCGCATCGAGCGATTCGGGAGCGAAAAGCGTCTGCTGCGCGTGCAAGGAGAGTTTGGCGAGGAAATCGCTGAAAACGATGGGCTGCGAGGTGAGGTCGAGCAGGGCGAGGTCTTCGAGGAGCTTGTCCCAGCGGTGTTGGGCCTGAAACTGGATGGAGTCCGCCGTGCGGAAGCCGGGCCAGCCGGTCTTTTCCAGGGCGATGCGGGAGAGTTCGGCCCAGGCGCCGGGGAGGCGGGTTTCCGTGGAGAAGTGGTTCTGCGAGGTGAAGTCGAAGGCGGTCTGCATGCGCTGGCGGAGGGTTTGCGGCAGAGAATTACGGCTGATTGCGAGGGCGCGCTCGATGGAGATGAGAGGGGAAAGGATTGCGCTGTCGCGGAGAGCGGCGTCGGCGCGGGCGCACGCGAGGCGTTCTTCTTCACTGGCGGCGAGATAGCCAGAGGGCAGAAGTAAGGTGACGTCCGATTGTGGCAGTGGCTCGGTGAACCAGCGGAGTGTGAGGATCGCGGCGCGGACGACGGGCACCTTGGCAATGGGGTTGCCGAGGGTGAATTCGTAGACGGCGCGCGGGGAGGGTGCGTCGGGGCTCAGATCGATTTCGGGGGTGAGAATGCGGCGGAAGACGCGGTCGATCTCACCGCGGCGCTGTTCGACGTTGGTGCAGAGGACAGCGAGGCGGGCTTCGGGATTGGCTTCGAGTTGCCGGCGGAGCCAGCGCGCGCAGGCTTCGACTTCAGAACGCTCACTGACGCTGACAAGGGGATGGATTTGCGCATGGGGCGGTCCGGGATCGAGGGTTTCGATGGAGACGCCGCAGTCTTTGAGAGCAGTAAGGATGGATTGCTGCGCAGGCGTGAAGCGGTCGAAGCCGGTGAGGAGGATTTCAACAGGGAGCGTGAGTTCTTGGTTGCGGGCGACCGTGGTGAGATGCTCTTCGATGCGGCTG
>JAJZJJ010000181.1 GCA_021810175.1 Acidobacteriota bacterium
TCTTCAGCGCATGAAACCATGCCAGTTCGCCGTAATCCTCATACTGCTCCCCAGGATCCAGGTACACTTCCTTGCCATCGATCACAACAATCGCAATGTCATTGTCGAGCTGGTCCCAGCTCAGATAGCTCGACTCGAAAATCTCATACCGCCGGTCGCATACCCGCATCGCATACGCCTGTACTCCGGCCGCCCGTACCAGCGCGATAAATAGCTTCGTGATCTCGTCCGACGTGCCCTCTTTCGCCTTCCAAATATCCCCGGCGTTCTTTTCTTTCACGCCCTCCGCCTTGTTCTCGGCTGCGCTGTGCGTGCGTGTGTAGTCGGTGTTATCCAGCTTCATCACCGCTTCGTAAATCTTGATCACTTTCTGCTGCGGCGTGTCGCTCGGCGAAACAATCTTGCTCACCGCGGCCTGGATCACCGGTGAATCCGCCGCAAACCGGTTCACGCTCTGCGACCATTTCTTCCCTTCGTAATTCCAGAAATCCTTGCTGCCCGTAAATGGCGAGTAGTAGAACAGCAGCCGCTCGCTCACGCTGTTCATCGGAACTTCGTCCTTCTCCTCCACCAGCGCGGGAACGTCCTTCACCACCAGGTCATAGCCGTCCAGGCCCGAACGCACCTGCACACCCTTCGGCAGCACCCCGCCGTACAGCAGTTGATTCGCCAGGTTCTGGTGCCCCTGTGCATCCGTCGACGTATACTCCCGGAAGTTGTTCGACGGCACAAAGTGGTAGTGCGCCTCATGCACAAATAACGGCTGCTGAATGAACCACCGCGGCGCCGATATCGTGTCGTTGTCGTAATCCAGAATGTACCGGTACTCCAGGATGCTCCCCACCTGCACATCCGGCAGAGTGAACACCTGGCGCATCACCTTGACGCCGTCCCCCTGGAAAATCAGCTTCTTGTAAGGCTTGCCTTTGAACGGCACCACCCTTCCATCCGGCTCGATCGTCCGGCCCTGAATCGACGCAATCTGAAATTGGGAAGGATCGAACATCGGCAGCTTCACATCGGCCCATTTCTTCCCCCCGGCGGTCAATATCTTGATCACCGCAGAGAAGGTGTGCATATGCACCTTGTCATTGACCTCTTCTTCCCGGAACAGATACACCGCCGCCGCATTCGGCGCCTTCGGATCCGTGGTCATCTTCAGTTGTTTCTGGGTCGGCTGATACCACTTTTCAGCCTTTGCGGGAAGGATGTTAAGAGTTGCCAGTACTGCCAGGACGAAAAACGCGCGAGAAATTAAGCCCAGGGTACGCATGTGGCATCCAGAGTTAGACTTGCTTTTCAAGACAGATGGATAAGCAGTGCCATCGTTGTAACTCCGGGAACACAAAGAAAGCAAGCAAAGAAATCACCCTTCATTTCATCAGTTACTGAAATGAAACTTCACCCGCTACAAACCCTCTGATCTCGCGGATCACCGGCCCGCGAAACGCCCTTTTGCTCGCCCGTTCCGGCTTCGCCGGCAAACGCACCGGGGCCGCCGCTGCACTCCCTCCGCGGCTCGCCGGCCTCACGAAATCAACAGCTTTCCATGTGTTAACTTGGATATGAGCTCGTAGCTCAGTTGGTAGAGCACCGCCCTTTTAAGGCGAGGGTCGTGGGTTCAAGTCCCACCGAGCTCACCACCCCTTGAGAGCATTTTCGGAAATGGTCTGGACCACGGGGGAGGTGTTTGCGTCGCCATTCCACTCAAGAATGGCGACTCCGGCTTGGCCTCTGCGGACTGCGGGATTCCGAAAATGCCCGGAACCGCTACTTTCTCCGGTAAAAGTGGGTCTCGGGCACTGCGCGCAGCCGTTCCGCCGCGGATTCAGCCGTAATGTCACGTTGCGGCATCCCCAGCATCTCAAATCCCACCATGAATTTCCTCACCGTCGCCGAGCGCAGCAGCGGCGGATAAAAATGCGCGTGGAAATGCCACGCCGAGTGATCCTCATCCGTCGTCGGGCTCTGGTGAAAGCCCATCGTGTACGGAAAACTCGACTCGAACAGATTGTCGTACCGCACCGCCACCTGCCGCAGAATATCGGCCAGCGCCGCGCGCTCCTCGGCCCCAAACTCTCGCATCGATGACAAATGCCGGTTCGGCAGAATCATCGTCTCAAACGGCCACACCGCCCACCACGGCACCAGCGCCGTAAACATCCCGTTCGAAGCAATCACCCGCGTCCCCAGCCGCTTTTCCTCGACCAGGTAATCGCACAGCAAACACGACCCATGCGCCGTCTTGTATTCCGCCTGCGCCGCACCCTCCAGCGCTGGCTCATCCGGTATATGCCTCGTCGCCCAGATCTGCCCATGCGGGTGCGGATTGCTCGCCCCCATCATCGCCCCGCGATTCTCGAAAATCTGCACATAGCTGATCTCCGGCTTCGCACCCAGTTCCGTATACTGCGCCTGCCACGCCTCGGTCACCGGCTTCAGTTGCTCCGCACTCATCAACGCCAGCGTCAAATTGTGCTCCGGATGAAAACACAGCACCCGGCACTGCCCTGTCTCCGGCTCCGCCCGCAGCAGCGGCGAGCGCGGCTCCTCGCCCGTCATATCCGGCGCTGTTGGCAGCAGCGCCGCATAGTCATTGTCAAAAATAAATACGCTCTCGTATTTCGGATTCTTATGCCCCCCCGCCCGCTCATTCCCCGGGCACAGGTAGCATTTCTCGTCATACTTCACCTCCGAGAATCCTGAGGCCTGGTTCACTTCCCCCTGCCACGGCCGTTGTGTCCGGTGCGGAGAAACCAGCACCCACTGGCGGCGAAGAGGGTTGTAGCGCCGGTGTGGCGCACTAAACAGCGGTGAAGACGAACCCATGACTGCTCCTTCATGCAAATGAATCTCTCGCCAGGCAACGCCCGCGCCCTGCCCCGCCATGCTGACTCAATGCCTTACAGAAGAAGTAACCTTCTCCATCTGGCAATCATGTCATCCTGAGCGCGGCGAAGGACCTGCCGTTGTGCTTCTGCACAAGGCAGTGAGTTCCGGCAAAGTCACACTAGTTCTAACATAAAGGGCAATGATCGCCCCACGCTCCATATCCGCCCGCGATATCGCCGCCCTCCAGGACGCCTGCACCCGTCGCTGGCACCAGGCCGAAGGCCTCGTCGTCTCGGAAGAAAATCCCTGGCTCCGCACCGTCGCCGAGCAGCACGCCGCTAATTTCGAACTCTGGCACACCGAGGATCAGGCCCGCCTGCCCAACGCCACAGACGCCCAGATTACCGCCGTCAAGCGCGCCATCGACCGCATCAACCAGCGCCGCAACGACCTCGCCGAATCCTGTGACCTCCTCCTGCTCCAGGCGCTCGCCGCCCAGAATCTTCCCGCCGGCAACGCGCCGCTGCACTCTGAGAGCCCCGGCCTCATGATCGACCGGCTCTCCATCCTCTCGCTCAAAATCTTCCACACCGCCGAGCAAATCGAACGTACAGACGCCCCCGCCGGCCACGTCGAACGCAACCGCGAACGCCTCGCTATCCTCAAAGAGCAGCAGGACGACCTCATCGGCGCGTTTGACCGCGTCTGGGCCGCCGTTCTGGCCGGAACCCTTCGCTTCAAGCTCTATCGCCAGCTCAAAATGTACAACGATCCAGACCTCAATCCCGCCATCTATCGCGCAAATCGCCTCAAAACAAAGAACACCATCCGCGGGGGCAGCCACGAACCGTGACCCTCATCACCGTGACCTCCACCGCGTCGCGTAGTATAACTACTGGTTAAGTTGAGGCAATCAAACCATTCGATCTTGATCTGCCATCACAGGTGACTGCAACGGGAGCCGACATGTACGACGCCCGACAAACTACAGGTGCTAAGCAAATGCCGCGTTCGATCCTAGACAAGAAGGCTGCTCCATCCTCGCATCAGGAGCAGCATCTCAAGCATTACGAAGCCGGTTTGCGCTTCATGCAGGAAGGCAAATACGACAAGGCCCGGGCCGAGTTCGAAAAACTTCTGCCTGATGGCCCCCCGGAAATTCGCGACCGCGCTGCGCTTCATCTGGCTGCTTGCCGGCGCCAGACCCAGCACGTCGAACTCCGCTTCGCTACCGTCGAAGAACGCTACGACTTCGCCGTACTGCTGCTCAACGACGGCAATTACGAAGACGCCCGCGAGCACCTCGAAATCATCCTCTCCGAAAGAGAGGACGCCGACTTCGCCCACTATGGCTTCGCCGTCCTCAACAGCGTCACCGGCCAGGCCGAGGAATGCCTCCAGCATCTCGCGCGTGCCATCGATCTGAACCCCCTCAACCGCCTCCAGGCGCGACGCGACACCGACTTTACTGACATGGCAGACGACCCGCGCTTCACCGAACTGCTTTATCCGGAGATTTACTGACGACCCGCGCACGTACCGCATCGATCGCAGATGAGCCCAACGCTCTCACCTCATCAGAAGGCGTAGACCTCCCTCTGGCAGTCCAATCCGCTGCCCGGCGCGTAGTCGCCATCGGCGGAGGCACCGGCCTTTCAGCCCTCTTGCGAGGCCTCAAGCATCACGTCATCCCCTTCGCCGGGGCAAGCTCCTTCGTCGAAGCGGAAGCCGCTGTCCCCATCTGGATCAGCGACCTCGCCGCCATCGTCACCGTCACGGACGATGGCGGGTCCAGCGGCCGCCTCCGCAAAGACTTCAAAATGCTCCCACCCGGCGACCTGCGCAACTGCATGGTCGCGCTCTCGCAGGACGAGCACCTCATCTCCCGCCTCTTCCAGCACCGCTTCCGTGCCGGCGGCGAACTCGAAGGCCACAACTTCGGCAACCTCTTCCTCGCCGCACTCACTGAGATGACCGGCGACTTTCCCCAGGCCATCCGCCTCGCCGCCGAAGTCCTCGCCACTCGCGGCCACATCTACCCCGTCACTTCAGACAACGTCACCCTCGCCGCCCGCATGGCCAACGGCTCCCTCGTCCGCGGAGAAACCAACATCACCGCCAGCCACGAGGTCATCCGTGAGCTCATGCTCGAGCCGCCCAACGTCAAGCCGCTCCCCGAAACCCTCGACGCCATCGCCAATGCAGACCTCATCACCCTCGGCCCCGGTTCACTCTTCACCAGCCTCATTACCAATCTGCTCGTCCCCGGCATCCCCGGCGCCCTTGCCCACGCCAGCGGCACCCGCGTCTACATCGTCAACCTGATGACCCAGGCCAATGAGAGCCTCCACCTCACCGCCTCCCAGCACATCGAGCGCATCTACGACCACACCCGCCAGCCCATCTTCGACTACGCGCTCATCAACACCGCGCCCATCCCTGAAGCTGCCCGGGCACGCTACGCCGCCGAGGGCGCCGAGGTCATCGTTGCCGACATCAAGAAAATCGAGGCCATGGGCATCCGCTGCATCACCGGCGACTTCGCCGATGTTGGCGATGTCGTGCGCCACGCCTCCAACCGCGTCGCCGACGCCCTGCTTCAAATCCCCCTCCGCGATCGCTGAACCCGTCAGCCGCCCGGTCGCGCTGGTAACCATCTCCATCCGCACCATTTCTCCCTTGTGCTCGCCGCCCGCCCGCGCGTAGAAAGGTGCATGCCTCTGGAACTGGAATCCCGAGTCTGCGGCTCCGTTCATGTTGTGGTCGCAAAAGGCCGCCTCGTCGCAGGACCCGAATGCCGTCAGCTCGAGGATCTCCTGCACCTCGACTCCCGCCGCCACCTCAGGCAAATCGTCCTCGACGCCTCCGGAATCCAACGCCTCGACAGCACCGGCCTCGGCCTCATCGTCCGCACCGCCGTCAGCCTCCGCCGCCGCAACGGAGATCTCCGCCTCGCCAACCCCGCCGGAAACATCGCTCAACTCTTCCGGGTAACCCGCGTCGACGGCGTTATCCACGCTTTCCCCACCCAGGAAGATGCCATTCTCTCCTTCATGCAAAACCAGCCCACGCCCGCCGCTCCCACCTGCGCTGGCTGCAGCGTCATGATCGTCGATCAGTCCCTTGACTTTGCCGCCTTCGTCGCCACCCTGCTCGCCCAGCACAGCTGCGAGGTCAAACTCGCAAGTCTCGTCTCCGACGCGAAAATCCTGCTCCGCTTCCACCCTGTCGATACGATTCTGCTCGGCTCAGGTCCCTCACCGGCCGCTACTGCCGGCATGGCTCCCATCCTGCAGGCCGTCGCGCCCAAAGCCAAAATCCTCGCCCTCGATTCCGCCTTGCACACACGCGATGCCCAGGAAGCCGCGGCAGAAATCCTCCAGTTGCTCCGCTCCCACCACATCCTCCCCGCGCAGGCCTGAATCCTGGAGCGGTTTCAGGATAACTGTACCCCGAAATGACAACTTTCCAGAAATCGGA
>JAJZJJ010000182.1 GCA_021810175.1 Acidobacteriota bacterium
CGGATACGAGTGGGACGGGGTACGGGAATACGTCGTTTTCGATGCCGGTATTTGAGGCCCTGCGGAAAGACAAGCGGGTATTCAGCGAACTGATGGCACATATTCCGCTTTCGACGGGCAAGGTTCCGGTGCTGTATGACGGAAGGCCGATGGCGGAGCCGGGAGCGGAGGTGAGCGGGAATTTCTTCAGCGGGCTGGGTGTGCCGATGGCGCTGGGGCAGGGTCTGAGCGCAGCGGACGAGCGGGAGCACAGCGCGAAGGTGGTGCTGAGCTACGGATTCTGGACGGAGGGGTTTGCGCGTGATCCGCAGATTGTGGGACGAACGCTGTACATCAAGGGGACGGCGTTCACGATTGTGGGGGTGACGGCACCGGCGTTTCATGGGGCGAATCCTGGCTTCCCGATGCAGTTCTGGATTCCGCTGCAGGACCGGCCGGAGCTGGGCGCGTGGGGAAAGCCGGGAAAGAAAGGAAATTTGTATGCGCGGCCGAACTGGTGGGCCGTGCCGATGGTGGCGCGGTTGGCTCCGGGAATGACGCCGCAGCGGGCGACGGCGGCATTGCAGGCGGAGTTCTGGCGGTCGGCGACGGCGACACTGGGGCATGTGACGTGGAAGGAATGGCCGGCGCATGTGGGGTTCCGGGAGATTCGCGGGATTGCGGACTACGCGCGGGACTACCGGACGCCGGTGGAAATCATGATGGCGCTGGTGGGGCTGGTGCTGCTCATCGCGTGCACGAATGTGGGGCTGCTGATTCTGGCGAGGAATGCGGCGCGGCAGCGGGAGTTTGCGATCCGGATGGCGACGGGAGCGCGGCCGGGGAGGATATTTCGGCAACTGCTGACGGAGAGCGTGCTGCTGGTGGCGGCGGGCGCGGGGCTGGGATGGGCTCTGGCGCTGACGGCGACGCGGGTGCTGGCGGAGTGGGCGCGGATCGGAGCGGGGCTGGCTCCGGACCGGACGGTGCTGCTGTTTACGCTGGGCGTATCTGTGCTGGTGGCGGTGGCGTTTTCGCTGGCCCCGTTCAGGAGCACGATGCGGCTGAGCATGGAGGAGGCGCTGAAGAGCGCCAGCCAAAACGCAAGCCTGAGCCACGTGCAGGTGCGGGGCGGGAATGCGGCGATCGCGTTCCAGATAGCGATGTGCTTTACGCTGCTGGTGGCGTCAGGGCTGACGGTGCGGACGCTGCTGAATTACGAACATCAGAACCTGGGGATGGCGGCGAAGAAGCTGCTGGTGTTCGATGTGGATCCGCAGGGGCTGACAACAAACACGCAGGCCTTGGCGTTCTACAACCGGCTGCTGGAGCGGCTGAAGGCAATTCCAGGGGTGCAGACGGCGGCGGTGGTGCAGGGGCGTCCGGGATCGGGGTGGGCGCATACAGCAGCGATACGGCTGGATGGGAGAGAGCTGAGGTCGAGATCCGGCGCAAAGGTGGAGGTTTTCCGTAACGCTGTAGGAGCGGGGTATTTTCGGACAATTGGGGTTCCGGTCGTGCAGGGGCGGGGGATCACGGCGGCCGATGGAGCGAAGAGCCCGCCGGTGGCGGTGGTGAACGAGGATTTTGCGCGGGAATTTCTGCCACATGGGGCGCTGGGGCACAGGATCGACGACGGGATTGAGATTGTGGGAGTGGTGAAGGACAGCAAGTACCGGTCCGTGGCGGAAGGGAAGACGCCGACGATGTATTCCTCGCTGGAGCAGGTGGGGATGACGGGGCAGATGACGGTGGAGGTGCGGGCTGCGGGCGATCCGATGGCGCTGCTGCCGACGGTGCGGCGGGTGGTGCGGGAGGTGGATGCGGATTTGCCGCTGGAGAATCCGACGACGCAGGCGGAGCAGTTCGAGCGGTCGTACCGGACGCCGCTGCTGTTTGCGCGGCTGGCGCTGGGGTTTGGACTGCTGGCGGTGGTGCTGGTGGCGACGGGGCTGTATGGAACGCTGGTGTATCGGGTGCAGAGGCGGCGGGGGGAGATCGGTATCCGGATGGCGCTGGGGGCGCTGCGCGGGCGGGTGTTGTGGATGGTGGTGCGGGAGAGCCTGACGATGGCGGGGGTGGGGTTCGCGGCGGGGCTGCCGCTGGCGCTGGCGGTTGCGCATCTGCTGCGGTCGCAGCTCTACCGGCTGAGCGCACTGGATCCGGCGAGCTTTGGGGTTGCGGGCGCAGTGACGCTGCTGGTGGCCATGGGCGCGGCGCTGCTACCGGCTCGGAGGGCAGCGCGGATTGAGCCGATGCAGGCGCTGCGGAGCGAGTAGGGCGGCTGAGAGTCAGGCCGGCCGCTGGGTGGAGAACGTGTCCGGAGCGGAGGGTGGGTTGAGGCGGACGATTTCGGTGTTGAGCAGGGAGGCGAAGGCGACCCAGGCGGCGTAAGGCAGGAAGCAGGCGGCAGCGGCGGCGTCCACTTCGCGGGCTTCGGCGATGTAGGCGAGGATGAGGGTTTCGAGCAGGCCGATATCGGCGAGGGCCAGGCGAGGCTGGCGGCGGCCGAAGAAGATGCGCGTCCAGGCAGCGTTGGCGAGGAGCTGGGCCGACCAGAGGGTGAGGGCGCGGGAGCGGCGGTGGGAGCGCGGGGCGGACCAGGTGCGCGCTCCGGAGACGGCCATGAGTGCGTAGAGGGCGGTCCAGACGATGGGGAAGGCGGCGTCGGGTGGGTTCCAGCGCGGCTTGCGGAGGGAGTTAAACCAGACGCGGGTTTCAGGGTTCTGAGGGCCGGAGCGGGAGCCGAACCATGCGGCAGCGGCAACGGCCGCGCCGAATCCGAAAAGAGCGATGGAAGATGATTTGCGCATGGCGTATCTGGCGCATTAGACGGTCTGTGCCGGGGAGCGGATGCGGAAGATTTCAGGGGAGGAACTGTCCTGCGAGGTTCGCGGATGGAGACAGGGGAACCTCGCAGGATGGGATCAGGAGCCGGGTTTCAGGTTCACAGCCTATTCGGGGCTCTGGCTGGGGTCCGGGCTGGGGCTGGGGCTGGCGAGAGGTTTGGATTTCAGCTTGCGCCACATGTACCAGCCGATGGCTCCGAAGAGGACGAGCAGGAGAAGGATGGTGAGGAGGAAGTGACGCCTGGCTAAGTCGCCGAGGACGGTCACGATCTGGGGGCCGTATTCTACGGTAAGAGTGGTTTCGATGCCGAAGCGGATGAGGCGTCCGATAAAGACGGCGAGCAGGAAGTTGAGGGTGCCCATTTCAAAGACGCCGGCGCCGATGACGAAGAGCTTCCAGGTGGCGGGAGGGGGCAGCAGAGAAGGAATGGCGATGCCGAGGAACTGCTGCTTCTGGAAGCGGTGGCGGAGGTCTTCGAGCTTGGCGCGGTCCATGTGGCGGAGGAGGATGAGCTCGCCGCCGCCGCGGCCGATGAAGAAGGGGACGAGGCCGCCGATGGCCGAACCGGCAGCGGCGAGCAGGGCATAGACGTAGAAGTGACTGCGGTCGGCCCAGGCCCATCCGGCGACGATGACATCGATGGGGAGGGGGACGGAGGCGGAATCCACCACAGAGGCCACAAAGACGCCCCATGGGCCCAGCGGCTGCATAATGTGCTGGAAAAAGGCCAGGTATTTATGGATGAAGGATTTCAGGGACGTTCAACCTTTCCGTTGGGCGGTCGGGAGGGTTTCGCTTTGCTGGAGGGGCGCGCTGCCGCCGATTTCGCCGCTACTTTCTTCGGGGAACTGGTGGCCTTTTTCCCGGAGGCTGATTTCACGGGAGGCAGTGGATGGCTGGGTACATGCTCGGTGAGGCCATGGAGCAGATCGATGGCGTGGGGCAGGACCGGGAGCGCGGCCTCAAGGGAGGTGACGGCTCCGACGGGGCTGCCGGGGACATTCAGGATGACGGAGACGCCGAGGGTTCCGCAGAGGGCGCGGCTGAGGGCGGCAAGCGGAGTTTCGCGCAGGCCGGCGGCGCGCATCAGCTGGGGGACGCCGTCGAGGAGGCGGTCGCAGACGGCGCGGGTGGCCTCCGGGGTAACGTCGCGGGGAGCGATGCCGGTGCCCCCGGTGGTAATGACGAGATCGGCGGAAGCGGCGGCGCGGCGGAGGGCATCCTCGATGGCGGAGCGATCGTCGGAGACGATGATGCGGACAATGGGCTGAAAACCGGCGGTTTCGAGGGCGCGCGCGAGGGCGGGGCCGGAGAGATCCTGGCGGAGTCCGCGGGCGCAGGAGTCGCTCACGGTGACGATGGCCGCGGTTTGGCGGTCAGAATTTGTGCGAAGGATCACGTTCCTGATTGTAAAGTGCCGTGGAAGAATCGAATTGGTGAGAAAATAGTGTGAAGCATTCGTGGCGTACCATTGGAGCCGCGCAAGAGCAGAAGTTATTTGGGAATGCCGACCAGCGACACTCCAATTAGTACTCCGCTCGATGAGCAGACGGCGGAAATCACTCAGCCGCCGGGTGAGTCCCAGTCCTCAGAATCATCAGGCTCGAACGGAGCGGGGCCAACCTTTGTCGGAAGCCCTTATCAGGGATTAGATCACAGCGATCTGCTGCGGGTGATCGAGGATCTGGAGGGCAGCCGGAACTGGGCGAGTCTGCGCGAGAAGGTGTGGATCGCGCTGATCATCCACATGCTGGTGGCGTGGTACCTGCTGTATGGGGCGAAGTACCTGCATCTGCAACAGGTGCGGGTGGTGAACCCGGCGCGGATGATCCAGAAGCAGAAGAAGAATATGAGCTATCTGGAGATGCCGCCGAATCTGCTGCGGCAGAAGCCGAAGCCGACGCATATTCTTTCGAATCATAGTCATGTGCAGCAGACGCCGCACCCGACGCCGACGAAGAAGACGCTGCGGGAGCTGGAGGCGATGAGGCGGGCGGGACCGCCGAAGCTGACGGCTCCGCAACAGCGGCAGCAGCGGCCGCAGCAGCAGTCGATGCCGCAGGGAACACCGAAGGCTACGCAGAGACAGCAGCAGGCGCAGCAGCCGACGCCGAAGCCGCCGGCGCAGCCCTTGCCACAGAACAATCAGGCGAAAGTGGAGGCACCGGTGACGGCGCCGAAGCCGAATTTCCGGGCGAGCATGGGGAGCTCGAACCCCGGCGAGCAACTGCGGCAGGAGATGCAGCAGGCGATGCAGGGGGCGGGGCAATACAGCGGCAACAACGGGATGAACGCGCCGTCCGTGCATCCGGGCGAGAAGAGCGCGGTGGATGTGCTGAGCAATACGGAGGGGTGGAATTACGGCCCGTATCTGCAGCGCGTGATTGAGGAGACAAAACAGGCCTGGTACCCGCTGATTCCGGAAGAGGCGCAGCCGCCCATCGACAAGCAGGGCGAGGTGGCGATCGAGTTCATCATCAATCGGGACGGCAGCGTGACGGGGATGGAGCTGGTGGGGCCGTCAGGAGATGTGGCGCTGGACCGCGCGGCATGGGGCGGGATTACGGGGGCATCGCCGTTTCCACCGCTGCCGCAGGCATACCGGGGGAAGAATCTGAAGCTGCTGTTCCACTTTATGTACAACATTCCGCCCGGACAGGGGCAGTAGCGGTGAGCGAGCCGGAAGCGGGGCGGCGGCGGCAGGCGATTGGGCTGCTGCTGATCGCCGCCGGCATTCTGGCTTATGTGCTGACGCGGGCCAACTGGCACGATCTTTTTCCGCCGGGATGGTGGCGATTCTGAAGGCTGGGCGGCAGCTGACCGCTCCTGACACCAGCCATCCCGACAGCGTTGGCTGACCTAAGCGGCCTTTTTGCGGGTGTGCGGCTTTTTCGCTTTGCTCTGGCTCTGATCGTCGGCGAGGCCCTTGTTGTCGCTGGCTTGCTGCGCCTGAGTTGGCTCGATGACCTGGCCGAATTCGCGGCCGCCGATGTCCTTCAGGTTTTCACTGCCGTGATGCTGCTGAGGATGATTGTCAGGATGTTTGTGGCCCATGGTGTACTCCTTTTCACCTTTCGGATAGAAGCGCTGTGAGCGCTTTTTGCCGCTTCTTCACTGGATGCGGAGTGGGGGCGGAGAATTTGCCCGCAAGATTCGGAGTGCGGGGGCGCGAGCCGGCTGCGATGCTGAGGCGGTGAGGTGCGATTAGGATGAACGCAGCCGAAATCATCGAGAAGAGCGGAATGCTGACAGAAGAACAGGCATGGGCGGCGGTGCTGGCGCGGGATGCGGCGGCGGACGGGGAGCTGGTCTATGCCGTGACGACGACCGGGGTGTTTTGCCGACCGACGTGTCCGAGCCGGCGGCCGGCGCGGCGGAATGTGGTGTTTTTTGCGGATGCGCCCACGGCGCAGGCGGCAGGCTACAGGCCGTGCCGGCGATGCCTGCCGCATCAGCGGCACGTGGATGCGGAGCTG
>JAJZJJ010000183.1 GCA_021810175.1 Acidobacteriota bacterium
CCGCGCCGCAGCTCGCGTCCGTGGTGATGGTGGCGAACAGCGCCGAGTCGGGAACCCCGAAGCGCGTCTCCTTACCCTCCATGTTGCCGCCGGACTGCTGCGCGGTCACCTGCTGGGTCACTCCGTGCAGCGCCGGGTTCGGCTGCGATTCCGCCCAGAAAGCCGTCGTGAATCCCGCCGCAAACAAAATCGACATGCAGGCAAATACTGCCCATCCGTGGCCCCGCGAGCCCGTCATCCGCCCCAGCGTGACCGTCAGCCCGGCTCCGATCCAGAAGATCAGAAACATCTCGATGAAGTTGCTCAGCGGCGTGGGGTTCTCGAAGGGATGCGCGCTGTTGGCGTTGAAGAATCCGCCGCCGTTGGTGCCCAGCTCCTTGATCGCTTCCTGCGAGGCCACCGGCCCCTGCGCGATGGTCTGCACCTGCCCCTGCACGGTGTGGGCAATCGTGTACGGATGCAGGTTCTGAATGCATCCCTGCCCCACCAGCACCAGCGCACCAACAACGCAGAGCGGCAGCAGCACATACAGGCAGGCGCGCGTCGTATCGACCCAGAAGTTGCCGATCGTCTTCGATTCGCGCCGCGCGATCCCGCGCACCAGCGCGATGGCCACCGCGATGCCGACCGACGCGCTGAAGAAGTTGTGGTAGGCAAGCTGGGTCATCTGCGTGAAGTAGCTCATCACTGCTTCGCCGCTGTAGGCCTGCCAGTTCGTGTTGGTGGTGAACGATGCCGCCGTATTCCACGCCAGGAACTGCTCCACCCCATGGAAGTGCTGCGGGTTCCACGGCAGGTAATACTGCACCCGCTCCACCAGATACGTAATCAGCAGCGATACAAAACTGAACACCAGCATCGCCGCCGCGTACCCGCGCCAGCCCATCTCCTGCTCTTCGTGAACGCCCGCGATGCGGTAAATCCCCTTCTCCAGAACGCGCAGGAAGCGAAGCCGGCCTTCGAAGACGGCCGCCATATAGATCCCCAGCGGGCGCATGAGGACCAGCAGGACCACGAAATACACCGCGAATTGGAACCATCCGTTAGCGGTCATAGTCAGAATTTCTCCGGATAAAGCAGGGCCACCACCAGGTAGCCCAGCAGGCACGCAGTTATGGCAGTCACAATCATCGTTGCGATCGTCATGGTTTCTACCTCAGCTTTTCGCATCCGGCCACATACAGCAGCGCCGCTGCGAAAAACGCGACAGTGAAGGCAAGCATCAGAAGGTCGGTCATGTCTATGTCTTCATTGAATCGGCAAAGCCCCTGGCGAGGCGTAACGAAGACATAAGGAAGTCGTAAGGAGGCGGCCGGATGCGCTACTCGGGGCTGCCTTCCGGCAGAAAACGATAGCCCACCCACGGTTCCGTCTGGATGTACTCCTTCGTCCCGTTGCCCTGCAGCTTCTTCCTCAGCTGGCCCACAAACACCCTCAGGTATTCCGGTTGCTGCGCCGACTGCGCACCCCACACCGTCGTCAGCAATACCCGGTGCGTCAGCACCTTGCCGGGGTTGCGCGCGAAACACACCATCAGGTCGAACTCCCGCGGAGTAAGATGCACCGGCTGCCCGCACACCTCGATCGAGTGATCCGCCGGATCCACCACAAAATCCCCGACCTCCAGCCGCTCCTCGCCCGGCCGCTCCGGCGAGCGCCGCAGCTGCGCGCGAATCCGCGCCAGCAGCTCCTGGATTCCAAATGGCTTGGTCACGTAGTCGTCGGCGCCCGCGTCCAGCGCCTCCACCTTCGCCCGCTCCTGATCCCGCACTGAAAGTACGATGATCGGCGTCTGGCTCCGCCTGCGGATCGCCTCGCACAGCTCCACGCCGCTGATGCCCGGCATCATCAGATCAGTGATCACCAGGTCCGGCTGCCACTCGGCAAACAGCCGCAGCGCCTCCTCCGGATCGTTGGCCGTGCGCACGTCGTAGCGCTGCGCCGCCAGCGATGCGCGCAGCACCCGCGTGATCTGAATCTCATCGTCCACCACCAGAATTCGTTCAGCCATACTCCAGCTTCCGCGTTATGATCGCCTGTCATGCAGAAGCATACGCCCCATCCCGGCCAGGTTGTCCTGCGCTACCTCCTGCTGACCGCGGCCGCGTTCGCGCTGGTCGCCACCTTTCGCATCGCCTGGCATGCGAATGGCACCACCGTCGCCCTGGCTTTCCTCATGCTTGTGATGCTGACGGCATCGCGCTGGCAGTTGCGCTACTCGGTCTACCTCTCGGTGCTCTGCACGGTTCTCTATAATTTCTTTTTCCTGCCGCCGGTCGAACGCCTCACCGTTGAGGATCCCCGCAATTGGGTCGCGCTGGCTGCATTCCTCGCCTGCAGCGTCCTCGTCAGCCATCTCTCCAACCAGGAGCACCTGCAGGCAGAAACCGCCGAACAGCGCCGCCGCGAGGTGGAGCGCCTCTACGACTTCAGCCAGCACCTCCTGCTCCAGGACGATCCCCATCAGGCCGCTCGCGCCACTCCCTCCGCAGCAGCCGCCGCCTTTGGCTTCCGGGCTGTGGCTCTCTATGTGCGCGGAGACGACACCGTCTATTCCTCCGATCCGGAAAGCGAAATCCCTCCCGCCGTCGACCTCAAGCTCGCCCTCGGACCGCCCGAATTCGGAACCCTGCTCCGCGACGGCTTCCGCATCATTCCCCTCACCCTCGGCATGCGCTCCGCCGGCGTCCTGGCCGTCACTGAGTCCGGCTATTCGCCCCAGGTCTACGAAGCCATCGGCACCCTGGTCGCCATTGCGCTGGAACGCGCCGCCGCTCTGGCCCAGAGCAGCCGCCTCGAAGCCTCCCGCGAGAGCGAGCGTCTCCGCAGCGCCCTGCTCGACTCCGTTACTCATGACCTGCGCACCCCGCTTACTTCCATCCGCGCCGCCGCCACAACCCTGGTCAGCCACCCCGATCTCCCCCAGCCCGAGCGCATGGAGCTTGCCGCCGTGGTGGACGAGGAGAGCGCGCGCCTCGACCGCCTCATCGGCCAGGCCATCGAGATGGCCCGGTTCGACGCCGCCGCCGTCACCCTCCGCCGCCAGCCCCAGGACGTCCGCGAGCTCATCGAGACTACCCTGGAGGAAATGGGAAATCTGCTCCGCGACCGCCCCGTCGAGATCGCCGTTGCCGATGGTCTTCCTCCGGTCCCCATGGATCGCGAACTGATTCGCCGGGCGCTGCGGCATGTGTTGGAGAATGCCATCCGCTACTCCCCGCCCGGATCGGCTATCACCATCGCCGCAAAACCGGAGGACTATCGGCTGCTTATCGAAGTGGCCGATCAGGGGCCCGGTATCGACCCCGAAGAGCAGCCCTTCGTCTTCGACAAATTCTTCCGCGGCCGCCACAGCCGCGCGTCGCAGAAAGGCACAGGCATGGGTCTGGCCATCGTCCGGGCCATCATGGAAGCGCACGCCGGCGGCATCAGTCTCGTCAGCCGCCCGCCGCAAGGCTCCCGCTTCACCCTCTGGTTGCCGCTGCACGCCGAGCAGGCCGTTCAACCCTCCAGCCTGAAGAGCCCTACCGCCTCAAACTGACCGCAAAGCTGCGCAGCGCTTCCAGAATTCCTCCGGCAGCGCCCGAGCCGATGGCCTTACCGGCCAGAACCACGCCCTCTTTCAGATCTTCCGCAAGGCCCGCCGCCTGCAGCGCTGCGGCGGCATTCAGCAGCACAATGTCGAGTCGCGGGCCGCGCTCCCGGCCGGCGAGAATCGCCTCCAGAATCACGGCATTGCCTTCCGGCGTGTCGCCTCCCTGCAAATGCCCCAGCGGCGCGTGCGCCAGCCCCGCGTCTTCCGGATGGATGAGCTGCGGAACCACTTCCCGCCCCCGCCCGCCGCGCGTATCCAGCACCAGAATCGTGTCGGTTGCCGAAAGCGCAATTTCGTCGATGCCATTCCGCGCATGCACCACACGCCCAAAGCGGATGCCCAGCTGCGCCATGGCTCCCGCAACCACCTCCAGCCGGTCCCGCGCAAACACGCCCATCACCTGCGCCGGCGCTCCCGCCGGATTCGTCAGCGGCCCGGCCAGATTGAAGATCGTCCGGAACCCCAGCGCGCGGCGGATCGGCTGTACCCGCTTCATCGCCGGATGCAGCGCCGGCGCGTACAGAAACGCGAATCCCGTGGCCCGCAGGCACGCGGCAGACTCCTCCGGTGCGAGCGCAACCGGCACGCCCATCGCCTCCAGCACGTCCGCTGAGCCGCAGCGCGAGGTCACCCCGCGGTTGCCGTGCTTGGCCACTTTGGCTCCGGCCGCCGCCGCCACCAGCGCCGCGCCCGTCGAAATGTTGAACGTCCCCTGGCCGTCGCCGCCCGTGCCGCACGTATCTACCAGCGCCGCCCGCTCCTCATCCGTCAGCGGAACCGGCAGCGACAGCGCACGCATCGCCTCGGCAAACCCGGTCAGTTCATCCACGGTTTCGCCGCGCGTGGCCAGCGCCGTCAGCAGCGCCGCAATCTCGATATCCGCCGCCGGATCCGGCTCTCCGGTCAGGATCGCGTGCAGCGCGCCGCGGGCTTCGTCGCGCGTCAGCGTCCGGCGAGCGTCGGCAACTTCCTTCAGCAGTTCTTTCAGTGCGGGCATGGATTGATTCCGATTGATTCCATGGTACGCAAGGAATGCGTCTATTGGAGTGCGGATCCTTCCGGCCCCGTCTGGTTTGCTCCCGGCAAGATGGGTCCGATACACTGGCCATTCGGCTTTAAAACGGAGTTTTCTCCGCGGAACTGGGCGCGGGTTCATGTTTCTTTAACGATTTTTCTGCTGGAAACCATCTATGAAAATTCACGAGTATCAGGCGAAGGACATCCTGGCGAAGTACGGAGTCGCGATTCCCAACGGCGAAGTCGCGAACACCCTGGATGAGGCGCTGGAGGTCGCGAAGCGGCTGTTCGGCGGGGGCGCAAAAGGCGTGGTGGTGAAGGCACAGATCCACGCCGGAGGGCGCGGCAAGGGCGGCGGCGTGAAAGTGGCGAAGACGCTGGAAGAAGCCGAACAGTACGCCAAGCAGATCCTCGGCATGCAGCTGATCACCCACCAGACCGGCCCCCAGGGCCAGAAGGTACAGCGGCTGCTCATCGAGGAAACGGCCGCTATCGACCGCGAGCTCTACCTCGGCATCGTGCTCGACCGCGCCGCGGCAAAGCTGGTCTTCATGGCCTCGCAGGCCGGCGGCATGGAAATTGAGGAAGTCGCCGCGAAAGATCCGAAGGCCATCCACAAGGTCTACATCGATCCCGCTGTCGGATTCCAGCCCTACCAGGCGCGGCAGCTGGCCTTTGCGCTCGGCCTCAAGCCGGCGCAGCTCGGCGACGCGGTGAAGTTCATGACCGGCCTTTACAGGGCCTACGTCGATACCGACGCCTCGCTGCTGGAAATCAATCCCTTCATCACCACCAAAGACGACAAGCTCTTTGCGCTGGACTGCAAGATCAACTTCGACGACAACGCGATGTTCCGCCACAAGGACCTGAAGGAACTCCGCGACGTCGCCGAGGAAGCTCCGCTCGAAGTGGAAGCCTCCAAGTACGCGCTCAACTACATCAAGCTGGACGGCAACATCGCCTGCATGGTCAACGGCGCGGGCCTCGCCATGGCCACCATGGACATCATCCAGTACGCCGGCGGCATGCCTGCCAATTTCCTCGACGTGGGCGGCGGCGCCAACCAGCAGCAGATCGAGCACGCCTTTGAAATCCTGCTCTCCGATAAAAACGTGCAGGCCGTCTTCATCAACATCTTCGGCGGCATCCTCCGCGTGGATACGCTGGCCCAGGGCGTCGTTCAGGCCGCGAAGAATCTCAACGTCAAGATTCCCGTCGTCCTCCGGCTCGAAGGCACCAACGTGGAAGAAGGCCGGAAGATCCTCAAGGAATCCGGTCTGAAGTTCCAGGTCGGCTCGACCATGAAGGAAGCCGCGGATCTCGTGGTCAAAGCAGCGAAAGGGGTGGCGTAAACATGGCTGTTCTGGTGGATAAAAATACTCGCCTGATCGTACAGGGCATCACGGGACGCGAAGGCACGTTCCACGCCAAAGGCTGCGCGGAATACGGAACCAAAGTGGTGGGCGGCGTCACGCCCGGCAAAGGCGGAACCACCCACGAAGGCTGGCCGGTGTTTGACACCGTGCAGGACGCCGTCGAGAAGACCGGCGCCAACGCCACCGTGATCTTCGTCCCGCCGCCCTTCGCCGCGGACGCCATCCTCGAAGCCAACGCCGCCGAGCTGCCGCTGATCATCTGCATCACCGAAGGCATTCCGGTCAACGACATGGTGAAGGTCTGG
>JAJZJJ010000184.1 GCA_021810175.1 Acidobacteriota bacterium
AAACGGTCGAACTCGAACTGCACCAGCATTCGTTCTCCTACTGGTCAGTCGCCTCTCACGCCTGGAAGATCGCTCCTGGAAAATTTGAGATTCGGGTAGGCGACTCGTCTGAAAACACCCCGCTGACCGCAACGCTCACCATGCAGTAACGATCCGGCGTAGCCGTGACAGAGGTGCATCGCATGTCGTCCATAACTCGCAGAAACCTCATTGCCGGCCTGGCCTGTACCGGGATTGCCGCCTCTTCCGGTGCGGAGCTCTTCGGCGCTCCTCGCATGCCGAAGCCGGCCGCCCCTGCCGAGAGCTTTGTTGACATCCTTCGTCTTCCGGATTCCGTCACCGCCTTCTGCGGCCTGCATCGTCCCGCTCAGCTCGTCCGCTCGGGCGACAGATGGAGCGGCCCCGGACTCGATATCTCCACCATCCCCGAACACGACCGCCTCGCCATCAGGCTCTCGGCACCCACTGCGAGCCCGACGCATATTCACCTGCGCTGGAACGCTTCCGTTACTCCCGGCCTCCTCGTTTTGAACGACGCCTGGGAGCGCAGTTATGGCGATCTCCGCTGGGAAACATTCGTTCCCCAGCGGGTTCTGCCCTGGTACTTCCTCACCCTCCATCGCGATGCGCTCCATGGTTACGGCGTCCAGACCGGCGCCGCGTCGCTTTGCTTCTGGCAGATCGATCCCAAAGGCATCTCTCTGTGGCTCGACGTCAGAAATGGCGGCTCCGGCGTTGTTCTGGGCCACCGCGAACTGCTCGCAGCCGCCGTGGTCGTAAGACAGGGAACTCCCGGCGAGAATGCGCTGGAATCGGCGCGCCTCTTCTGTCGCAGGATGTGCGGCTCTCCTCGCCCCTTTCCCACGATCTATGGCAGCAACGACTGGGATTACGCCTACGGCCACAATAGCGCCGCCCAAATCCTCCGCGACGCGGAGCTGATGGCTTCCCTGGCGCCGGCTCGCGGTCCGCGCCCTTTCACCGTTATCGATAACGGCTGGCAAAACAAGCAGACCTTTCCCGACATGGCGGCTCTGGCCGCTGCCATCCGGCATCGCAATGTGCGGCCCGGTCTCTGGATTCGCCCGCTGCTGGCAGATGCCGCAACGCCCGCCGGCTTGTTGCTGCCGGACGCGCGTTTCGGAAATCATTCAGACCGGAAGACAGACCTCGCCTTCGATCCCACGGTTCCGGAAGCGCTGGATCGGATCAAGGCCAAAGTAACGCAGGCCACCGGCTGGGGATACGAACTCATTAAGCATGATTTCTCCACGTACGATCTGCTCGGCCGCTGGGGATTTGAAATGCATGCTCAGCCCACGTTGCCCGGCTGGAGTTTCCACGATCGCCGCAGGACGAACGCTGAGATCGTCCGCGATCTCTATCAGGCCATCCGTGAGGCGGCCGGAGATCGGACGCTCCTGGTCGGCTGCAACACCGTCGGCCACCTTGGAGCCGGCATCTTCGATGCGCAGCGAACCGGCGATGACGTAAGCGGAAAGGTATGGGAGCGCACGCGCCGCATGGGAGTGAACACCCTGGCCTTCAGGCTTCCCCAGCATCGCTCGTTCTTCGCTCTCGATCCTGACATGGTGCCCATCACCACCGAAACCCCGTGGTCCTGCAACCGGCAGTGGCTCGACGTGGTGGCCAGAAGCGGCACCGTGCTTCTCGTCTCGCCGCAGCCCGCGGCCACGGGCCCTGAACAGCGCGATGCAGTGCGTGCGGCCTTCGAGCTGTCCACCAGCGGTTCGCAGGCAGTTGCCTCGGACTGGCAGGACAATACCACTCCGGATCTTTGGGAGTTCCGGCCCGCGATTCGCAGGGACTACGACTGGTATCAGAACACCGGAGCGTGGCCGTTTACCGTCTGATCGCGGCCACGCGCACGCGCTCCGGGACGTTCAGGACAGCGGACCTCTGTCGTTGCGCACCTACAGTGCGATCGTCCGCGTCCCGCCCTTCACGGAATACTGCTTGCCTTTCCACACGAATACTCCATCCAGGCCGTCAGGCAGCGTGATCGACGCATTCGGCTTCGCTCCACCGGCCTCAATCGCGATGCGCACCAGCCCTCGTGGTGTTGGCATGGCGGCCTTCAGCCGCGGCAGGTTTCCCAGTCGCGGTTCGATGCGCACGCTCCCGAAGTTCGGCGATGCGGGGCTGATTCCCGCAACTGTTGTCAGCAGGTCGTAATTCGGACTCGCGCTCCACGCGTGCGAATCGGAGCGGCTCGGCGGCGGTGTCTCCGCCCAGGTCGTCAGTCCTTCCGCAAGCATCTGCTTCCATGGACCCAGCGTGTCCAGGTAGCGATCGCCCATCCCCGCGTGCACCAGCGCGCGCGCCATATAGAAGCGGAAGTAGTAGGACGCAAGCGACATGCCGCCTGGAACGCTTCCCCGCGCGGTAAAGCCTGGATTATCCACCGACAGAATTTTGTTCATCACCTGCTGCTGCTGACCACGCGGAATTGCGTCCAGCCACACACCGAAAGCATTGGTCTGCTGGCTGAAGTGCTGCTTCGCCGGAGTATCCGCCAGCAGTCCATACTGATCGCTCCAGCAAAGACGCCTCACCGCATCAACGATAAAGTCCGCCTGCGCCGCATCTTTCCGCGCCAGTTCCGCGATGCCCAGCCCTCGCTCAAGCTCGGCTGCACATCGCAGCGCCTCCGCAAACTGCAGGCTCTGGATAGCCGAGTCTCCGTTGGCATCCTGCGGCGGAATTCCCTCATGGAACCCATTCGTCCAGTCCACAAACGGCCACCACGGAAGCTTCGCCGCCAGTCCATTCCGGTTCTGCCTTTCGGCAAACCAGCTCAGCGTGCTGCGCACCAGCGGCAGCTGATCGCGCACAAAATCCGGATCGTCGTTATACATCCAGAAGTCGTGCACCATCCCAATCCAGAAAAGCGAGAACCCCGGAATCGCCTGAAAGGATGAACTGGGATAGCGGCTCAGCGTAATCCCGTCGGAAATCGCCGAGTTATGAAGCGCAAGGATCGCCTCCCGTGCAAGCCGGTTGTCTCCGGTCATCACATAGGAAATCAGCGCCTGAATCCGCGTGTCACCGACGTATTGCAAACGCTCCCAGTAGGGAGTGTCCATATAGGTGTCGTGTGCGCACAGCCGCGCCGTCCGGTAACCCACCTCCATAATCGACGCCAGTTCAGCCTCGCCGGCATCGAACTCCGCCCGCTTCACAAACGGATAAGCGGTAAACATCGTCCGCAGCGCATGCAGATCCAGCGCCTCTCCTCCGGTCTTCACATCGATCTGCAGATAACGCCATGTCCTCCAGTCCAGAGGCGTAAATCTCCTCTGCATACTGCCGTCCGGATAGACCAGATCGTAGAGACCGGCAATGTGTTTGCCCTGAATGTCGTTTCTGTTGCCCTTCCGCCCCTCGGCGTCGTAGAGCGCCTCGGCATAGGTCAGTTTGATCTCCGCGCCGCGCCCACGGCTGAATTCCAGCTCCGGATACGCCGTCGTCAGGTGACCCACGTCGATCAGAATCGCCGCCTGATGGTGCGCCGGAACAGAGACCGCCCCGTTCGGAAAATTCGCCGCGGACGCCAGTCCGGTCAGCCGGACCACCTTGCCTGACTGTTCCTTGCGCCGCTCCATCGGCGGCAGCCAGTCCGGAATCAGCTGCCACGCGTCCTGCCCGCCGAACATTCCGCGGGTCGCGGCATGAACCAGCGTGCTGGCGGCATGCCAGCCCTTTTCCTCCGTGGCAGCGGCATCCGGATCGTCCCACTCCCATTGAAACCGGCTCGCCTCCATCTTCTCCGGAGGCGAGGCCACATAGTAGTTGTGGTGCGGCATCACCGGCATCGCCAGCGCCGCCATGCCGGTTTCAATCGCCACCAGCCACGAGTCATCCGTGTGGATCGCCGCCGGATTGGCCGCATCGCCATCCAGCAGGAATCCCAGACGGTCGGAGATCTGACGCATCGGGGCATGATCTCCAAAGTTCCACACCGTCGCCGCCACCAGATTCTTACCCGCATGCAGCAGTGGCGCAATGTCGTAGGTGGTGTACTTCCAGTGCTGGATGTCGCTGTGCGATGGCCCGATCCCGACGTGCTTCCCATTGACTTTGAGCAGATACTGATTGTCCGCGGAGACGTAAATCACAAATCGCGACGGCTTCGCGCTGAGCTCAAGCTCTTTGCGGAAGTGCAGAATACACTCCGAGTGGGCCGGCGCCTGCGGACTCGTGATCCAGAAAGCGGTCCACGGCCGCTCCGTTTCCACGGGAGGCCACACCGGACCCGAATACAGCGGATTGCTGTCGGTTGCCGCTCCCGCCGGTCCCTGCGATGCGCCCTCCCCACGGCCAGCGGGCATTGCCGCCGCATGACTCACTCCCGCGCCTGCGGCAGTTGCCAGCAGCGTCGCTCCTCCGGCAATGAACTTGCGGCGCGAAGGACCATTGGATGACGACTCGTTCGAAGACTGCCCCGGCTTCCTGGCCATGATTCTCCCTTTTATTGCAGTAAGTGGATCGGCATCCGATGCCGCAGCCCTCACTGGATTTCAATCAGCACAACCCCACGTCTGGGTACATCCGTTGTATAGCTGCCCCGCAAAACACCCAGATCTTTCCCCGCCCAGACGTTCCGCACATGAACAGGGTGAGAATACCCCAGCTGATTCAACCTGACCGACACGGGCATCGTCGACTCGCCCGCATTAAACAGTCCCACCGCCATCCGCCCCCCGCTCAGCGGCTTCGCCCACACCTGCACGGGGCCGGACTGACTGATCCTTTTGCCCTGAACACCTTCCGGATCCTGATCGATCGCAATCACCTCGCGATTGGTCAAAATGGCCAGCTGCGACTTCGTTAGCGTCGCAATATTCGTGCTCGAAAACAGAGGTGCGGCCAGGATCGACCACAAAGTCATCTGCGTTTTGTCTGCATTCAAATCCAGCCCGCGATTTCCTATCTGCAGGAAGTCCGGATCGTTCCAGTGGCCTGGCCCGGCGTAACGCTGCAGACCATCCTGGCCAAAGCCGACAAACATCATGCGATCATATTCCTCAAAGCCGATCTTGTGGCTGATGTCCCCGGTGGTCCGCCACAGATTGGCGCCAACCTTCGGTCCCCACGTCCACGGCGCATCCACGCCATATTCGCACAGGCTGTAGATCATTGGACGTCCGGTGGCGAGGATGGCCCGGTGCATCTTCTCGTAGGCCAGCTGAATCTGATTCGGCTTATAGACCTGGCCGGCGCTGCACCAGTCGTATTTCAGAAAGTCGACTCCCCACTTCGCATACGTCTCGGCATCCTGCTTTTCATGCCCATAGCTTCCGGGGAATCCACCGCACGTTTTAGGCCCGGGCGACGAGTAGATGCCAAACTTGAATCCGTGGCTGTGGATGTAGCGCCCCAGACCTGCCATATCCGGAAAGCGGCTGTTCGAATGGATGTACCCGTTCGCATCGCGCTTGCCCTGCCAGCAGTCATCCAGACTCACATACCTGTACCCGGCGGCTCGCATGCCGTTGGCCGCCATATCTCGAACGGCGGCCTTCACTTCCGCTTCCGTGTCATGACACCCAAACGCGTACCATGTGTTCCAGCCCATAGGCGGAGTAGCAGCAAGTTTCGGCTTTTGCGCGTGAGCATTCCCCGCCCCCGCCGTAACGGCAAGCGCCACAACCGCCACGATAGCCTTCAACCCCGATCGGAGAGACAGCAGTCTTCCTCCGCTCAACTTCGACATGAAACCAGCCTTTCTGTTTTGCTCACCTGCGAGGATATGCCCCACGGGCGCATCCTCGGGATGCCATCGTGGATCCCGCCTGGATGGGTCACACTCCAGCTCGAAGAGGAAATCGTTGGCGCCGCGCGAGCGGCTGCCGGTTGCGCGCCAGGAATCCATCGTTCCTGGCTGTCGCTGGTTGGGTTGGGAGCGGCCGGCCCCCGGGGGACCGGCCGCTCGGGTTATCAGAACAGAAACTTCACGGCCAGCTGCATCTGCCGCGGAGAATTGACCGTTCCGCCGATGGTTCCGAACGCGCCCGAACTGACGTTCGTGTTGGGACCACCAAATTGTGGCGTGTTGAAGACGTTGAATGCCTCCCCGCGAACCTCGACACTCTGTCCGTGGTGGAGGGCAAAGGTCTTGAACAGCGACACGTCGAGATTCCTGCCACCCGGCGTGCGGAGTTCCGACGAGGTCGCCGGCATGTTGCCGAAGGTATACGGAGCGGGCTGAGAGAAGTCCTTCGTATTGAAGTATTCGTTCAGCCGGTTTTCCACTCTTCCGTGC
>JAJZJJ010000185.1 GCA_021810175.1 Acidobacteriota bacterium
CGAACTGGCATGGACGGTCATCCCCATCCTGATCGTCGTGGTCCTCTTCCTTACCACGGCCCGCATCATCTTCGCCATTCAGAACGCGCCCAAGCCCAAGGACGCCCTGAACGTTACCGTCATCGCACATCAGTTCTGGTGGGAGTTCCGCTATCCAAGCCTGGGCATCGTTACCGCGAACGAGCTGCATGTGCCCGTCAGTACGGCGGGACATCCGCTGCCGGTCTACCTGCACCTCCTTTCGGCTGATGTCGATCACAGCTTCTGGGTGCCGGAGCTCGCCGGCAAGACGGATCTGATTCCCAACCACCCCAATGAAACCTGGATTGAGCCGACGCATACCGGCCTCTATCTCGGTCAGTGCGCTCAGTTCTGCGGCACCGAACACGCGAAAATGCTCCTCCGTGTCTACGTGCAGACGCCGGCTCAGTTTGCCGCCTGGGTAAAAAACCAGCAGCAGCCCGCCGTGGAAGATCCTGCCGTTGCGACTGGGCGCCAGATCTTCCAGACCAACGCCTGCACCAACTGCCACACCATCCGCGGAACCTCGGCCGACGGAACCTTTGGGCCGGACCTCACCCACCTGGCCAGTCGCGACACCATCGCTTCCGGCGCGGTTAAAAACACCCCGCAAAATCTATTCAAGTGGATCAAAGACCCCGACTCACTGAAGCCGGGATGCCTCATGCCGGCCATGCAGCTCAGCGATAAACAGATTCACGAGCTCGTGGCATATCTTTCCACCCTTCACTAATTTCATCAGGACGAAGAATGGCGGACCATACCTTACCGGCACCGGGAGCTATCGACATCACGCCGCCACGGCGCAGGCTCGGCACGTCGCTGGAGTGGCTGCACGGCTGGGTGGTGACGGTCGACCACAAGCGGCTGGGCATCCTGTACATCGTCTATGCGCTGTTTTTCATGGCCGTTGCCGGCACTGAAGCGCTCACGATGCGGCTGCAGCTCGCGCAGCCGAATGGCAATGTCGTCTCTCCGGGAATCTACAACAGCCTCTTCACCATGCATGGCACCACGATGGTCTTCCTCGTGGGCATGCCCATCCTTTTCGGAATCGCCAACTACCTCGTGCCCCTCATGATCGGCGCGCGCGATATGGCATTCCCCCGGCTCAACGCCTTCAGCTTCTGGCTGACGGCCTTCGGCGGCATCCTGCTCTACTACAGCTACCTCGGCGGATTCGGCCTGTACGGCATGGGCAACGCCCCGGACGTCGGCTGGTGGGCGTATGCGCCGCTCAGCACTCGCCCCTATTCCATCGGCACCACCATGGATTACTGGGCGCTGGCGCTGATCGTCAGCGGCTTCGGCACTCTGGGGACCGCCATCAACATCGTCGCCACCACCATCAGCATGCGCTGCCGCGGAATGACGCTGATGCGCATGCCGCTTTTCGTGTGGCTCATGCTGGTGGTCAGCGGCCTCACCCTGATCACCATCACGCCCCTCACCGCCGCTCAGGTGATGCTGTTGCTGGACCGCAACCTCGGCTCGCACTTCTTCGATGCCCAGGCCGGCGGCTCCGCCCTCATCTGGATGCACTTCTTCTGGATCTTCGGCCATCCCGAGGTCTATGTCCTCGTGCTGCCGGTCTTCGGTATCGCCAGCGAGATTATTCCCGTCTTCTCGCGGAAGGCGATCTTCGGATATCCGGCCATGGTCGCCGCCACGGTCGGCATCGCCTTTGTCAGCCTCGGCGTTTGGGCCCACCATATGTTCACCGTCGGCATGACCTCGGTCAGCGACGCCTTCTTTGTCCTTTCCACCATGCTGGTCGGTATCCCCACCGGCATCAAGATCTTCAACTGGCTGGCCACTCTGTGGGGCGGGAAGATCCAGTACAAAGTGGCGATGCTCTTCTGCATTGCCTTCCTCTTCCAGTTCCTCATCGCCGGTCTCACCGGCATCATGCTGGCCGTCGCTCCATGGGACTGGCAGCTCCATAACTCCTACTTTGTTATCGCCCACTTCCACTACGTTCTGGTCGGCGCAATTATCTTCAACATCTTCGCCGCGTTTTACTACTGGTTTCCCAAGGTCACCGGTCGCATGCTCAGCGAAACGCTCGGCAAGTGGCACTTCTGGCTCTTCCTGCTGGGCTTCCACCTCACCTTCGACACCATGCACATCGTTGGTGTTCTCGGCATGCCGCGCTCGATCTACACCTATCAGGCCGATCGCGGATGGGGCACTCTGAACCTCATCATTACCGTCGGCGCCTTCATTCAGGGCATCGCCGTCATCATCTTCATCTGGAACATCATCCGTTCGCTCCGCCACGGCGAAGTCGCCGGCAACGATCCCTGGGATGCCTGGACCCTCGAATGGGCCACCTCCTCCCCGCCGCCCGACTACAACTTTGCGACCGAACCGGTGGTCTATAGCCGCCGTCCCCTCTGGGATTTGAAACATCCGGACGATCCGGACTGGAAGTACGAGTCATGAGCGCTATTCCTGTATCAGAGCCGCAGACGGAATGGGTCCTCCCTTCGCGGGGTCGGGTCGCGATGCTCTCGCTCCTTACGGGCGAATCGGCCATCTTTACCATTTTCGTCGTCGCCTACATCTTCTATATCGGGAAGAGCCTGACCGGACCCACCCCGCAGCAGGTTCTTGAAGTGCCGATTTTCAACACTGTCTGCCTGCTCTCCAGCAGCGTCACCATCTGGCTTTCAGAGCGGCAGCTGGAGCGCGGCCGAATCAAGGCCTTTGCCGCGCTCTGGGGTCTCACGATGGCGCTCGGCGCCATCTTCCTGGTCGGCACCGGGATCGAATGGAAGAAGCTCATCTATGTTGATGGCCTCACCATCCGCACCAACCTCTTCGGTACTACCTTCTATTCGCTGGTGGGGCTGCACGCCACCCACGTCGTCATCGGCCTCATCGGTCTTGGCGTCATCCTGATCTTCACGCTCACCGGCCATGTGAACGAAAAGCACTACGAGCGAATTCAGGTCTGGGCGATGTACTGGCACTTTGTCGACGCCGTCTGGGTCGTCGTTTTCACTGTCGTCTACATCATTGGAAGATAAACAGGGATATTGGGAATGTCGGATACGACACAGCACGAATCGGGCCCGGCGCACGGCGACAGAATCCATCTGCCCGCCTCCACGCACTGGCCCATTGTCCTTGCCTTCGGTTGCACGCTTGCCGCCGCCGGCCTGGTGACGAATCTCTGGATCAGCGCTTTCGGCGCGGTCATCATGCTCTTTGGCTGCGTCGGCTGGTTCCGCGACGTCCTGCCGCATGAGGCCCACGAAGACGTGCCCGTGGTTACCCAGAACATCGTCATCGCCACAACCCGCCCCACAGTCGAGAAGCTCGAGCTCGGTCCCGAGCATCGCCAGCACCTGCCTGTCGAAACCTATCCGGTTGTCAGCGGACTCAAGGGCGGCATCGCCGGCGGTATCGCCATGGTCATCCCCGCCGTCGTCTACGGGCTGCTCGCCCATGGCAGCATCTGGTATCCCATCAATCTTCTGGGCGGTGCCGGGGTAGCTTTCTCGCATAATCCCACCACCGCCCAGATCGCCGCCTTCCACTGGAGTTGGCTGCTCATCGCGCTTTGCATCCACGCCACCACCTGCGTGCTCGTCGGCCTCCTCTATGGAGCCATGCTCCCCATGCTCCCGCGTCATCCGATCATTCTCGGCGGCATCATCGCTCCCCTCATCTGGACTGGATTGCTGCATTCCGCCATGGGAATCATGAATCCCGTGCTGGCCGCCCGCATTTCCTGGGGATGGTTTGCCGCTTCCCAGTTTGCCTTCGGGCTCGTGGCCGGCTGGATCGTATCGCGCGATTCCCGCCATCGCACCTCCCGCCATCTCCCCTTGTTCGTCCGCATGGGCATTGAAGCTCCAGGCCTCATGGAAGCGAATCCCGAAGCCGGACCGCGCCCCTCTGCCATCGATGACCCAAAGGAGAGTCACTAATGCGGCTTTACGCGGCCGCTGCCGCCGCCCTCTTTGCCATCGCCATCACCGGCTGCTCGCACGCCCCCGGCTATCCGCCTGCGGCGCCCCTTCCGCCGAGTCAGATCGCCAGCTTCAAAGTGCTCTACGGCACCAACTGCGCCGCCTGTCACGGTCCCACGGGGCAGGGCGGACCCGCCATGGATCTGGCTAATCCCAAGTTCCAGGGCCTCATCAGCGACGCTCAGATGCACGACATCATCGCCAACGGCATGCATGGCACCGAAATGCCGCCGTGGGCCCAGTCCGCCGGTGGCATGCTCACCGACAAGCAGGTCGATGTCCTGGTGGCGGGCATGCGTAAGCGCTGGTACCGCCCCAATGCCTTCAACGGAGCCACGCCGCCGCCATTCGCCGCCGATAAGCCCGGAGATCCGAAGGCTGGCCAGCAGCTCTACCATGACCGCTGCCTCTCCTGCCATACCGGGCCGGCCCGGCAGCAGGTCACCAGCCCCGTTTACCTCGCGCTGGTCAGTGACCAGGCTCTCCGCAGCATCATCATCGCCGGACGTCCCGACATCGGTCAGCCGGACTGGCGGCACGATAATGGCCAGCCGCTGACGCCGCAGAACGTCGACGACATCGTTGCCTATCTGCATTCCCTGCGTAATCCGGATGCGGTCTCTGCCGCACCAACATCCATCCTCCCAGGAGATACGAAGTGAGCGAGAGCCACAGCCCAAATCCACCCAGCACTGGCCCCAAAATCGGCCCCGCCAGTGAGCAGGCCAGCGACCGCGAAGGACCCCTGGTCGTCTCCCGCCGCTGGATGCTGATGAAGGCGGGTATTGCCCTCAACGCCGTTATCGGCGCAGCCCTCGCCATTCCCATCGTCCGTTATCTGCTGTGGCCCGTCCACCGCGATTCCTACTACAAGTCCTGGGTGTCCCTCGGCAGCATCGACCAGTTCCCCGTCGGCCAGACCCGTCTGGCCACCTTCCGGCAGCCCTACACGCGCCCCTGGGACGGCCAGACCGAAGACATTCCCTGCTACGTCCGCCGCGTCGGCACGCAGAACTTCCAGGTCTTTGCCGTCAACTGCGCCCACCTCGGATGCCCGGTTCGCTGGTTCCCCCAGTCGCAGCTCTTCATGTGTCCCTGCCACGGCGGCGTCTACTACGCCAACGGCGACCGCGCCTCCGGGCCGCCCGAGCGCGGCCTCTTCCACTACGACCATAAAATCGTGAACGGTGCCCTCCAGATCAACGCCGGCCAGATGCCCACTCTGTCCAATACCGCGAAGCTGGTCAACATTGCCGCACCTTCCAAAAACGGGGATTGCTCATGCCGCGGATAAAGGAAGCCGGGAAGTACGCCTATAACTGGCTCGAGCGCCGCCTCCAGATCGAAGGACCGGTCAAGGAAGCCGCTCTTCACAAGGTCCCGCGCAATACCGCCAGCTGGTGGTATGTCTTCGGCAGCGCCGCCTTCACCCTGCTGATGCTGCAGGTGGTCACCGGCATCCTGCTTGCGCTCGTCTACATCCCCTCGGCGTCTGAGGCATGGAACAGCCTCAACGTCCTCAATCATCAGATTCCTCTCGGCTGGTACCTCCGCGCTGTGCATGGATGGGGCTCGAACTTCATGGTCGCCATCGTCTTCATCCACATGTCGCAGGTCTTTCTCTTCGGAGCCTACAAGTATCCCCGCGAGCTCACCTGGGTCGTCGGCGTCTTCCTGCTCCTCATGACCCTCGGCATGTCTTTCACCGGCCAGGTTCTCCGCTTCGATCAGGATGCCTACTGGGGCCTCGGCATCGGCGCCTTCATCATGAGCCGCGTCCCGCTCATAGGCGGAGGATTAGTCCACTTCCTGTTAGGAGGGCCGGTCATCGCCGGCGCCACCCTTTCCCGATTCTTCACCCTCCACGTCTTCGTCATTCCCGGCCTGCTCCTCACCTTCGCCGGTGTGCACGTCTGGATGGTCCTCAAGCTGGGCATCAACGAGCGGCCCACGCCCGGCCGCGTTGTCCGCCGTGAGACCTACGACAAGGAGTACCACAAGCTCTCCCACGAAGACGGCATCCCCTTTGTTCCCGGAGCCTTCTGGAAGGACCTGGTCTTCTCCGGAGGGGTCATTCTCGCGGTTATGATCTGCGCCTGGGTCTTTGGTCCCTACGGCCCCGGCGGTCAGCCCAATCCGTCTATCATCCAGACCGCGCCCAAGCCGGATTTCCCCTTCCTGTGGATCTTCGCGATGCTGGCCTACCTGCCGCCCTCGCTGGAAACTCCGGTCCTGCTCGCTCTTCCGCCGCTTCTCATTGGCGGCCTGCTCATCCTG
>JAJZJJ010000186.1 GCA_021810175.1 Acidobacteriota bacterium
GGTGCTGGCGGATGTGGGGCTGGTGGGCTATCCGAATGTGGGCAAATCCACGTTGATCTCGCGCATTTCCGCGGCGCGGCCGAAGATTGCCGATTACCCGTTCACGACTCTGGAGCCGCACCTGGGCGTAGTCACCATCGGCGAGGCTCCCTACGAGGAGAGCTATGTGGTGGCGGATATTCCGGGGCTGATCGAAGGAGCGCATGAGGGAGCTGGCCTTGGAATGCAGTTCCTGCGCCACATTGAGCGGACGCGGGTTCTGGTGCACCTGGTGGACGTATCGGACGGCAGCGGGCGGCCTGATCCGGCGGAGGACTTCCGCGTGATCGTCGGAGAGCTGAAAAGCTTTGGGCACGAACTGGAGAAGAAGCCGATGATTGTGGTCGCCTCCAAGGCCGACGTTGCTAACCCGGCGAAGCTGAAGAAGCTGGAGACCCTGGCGAAGCGGCGGAAGCTGCCGTTCTATGCCATTTCGGCAGTGACCGGCATGGGAGTGGACAAGCTGAAGTACGCAATTGGGGAGCGCGTGCGTGAGTTGCGGCTGGAGGCGCCGGAGCCGGCGGCGGGAGCGAGCGTCTGAGCGGTCAGGAAATCATGCCTGGCAGGCTGGCGAGGCAGAGCGCGGCCTGAGCGAGGATGAGCAGAGCCGCAATCCAGAGGAACGGGCGACGCCAGCGCGTCTCCAGCGCATCCGCGAAGACTCCGCCGACAAAGGCGATGAGGAACGGCAGTGCCCAGAGCCAGGGAGCCGCAGGCAGCCGCGGGACAGCCAGCACCATCAGGAGGCCTCCCACGAGCAGCGGAGAGGTGTTGCCGAAGTAGCGGGAGCGGCGCTGTGCGGCGTAGAGAGCCAGGGAGCCGGCAAGCGCAAGGGAAAATCCCGCATTGGATGGGCTTGAGAAGAAGCGCCGCGCGGGCTGGGCAGAAAACCCGAAGCGACCGGCGCCGCTGCGAAAGATGGAAATGACAGCATCCGGACTGAAGCCGCAGCAGGCAAAGAGCAGGAGAGCCGCGCCCGCGATCCAGAGGAGGAGCAGAGCCGGAATCCAGGCGCGATGATCCTCGGCGACCCAGGTCATGAAGATGGCCATGAGGAGTAGAGCAACCTCGAAGGCGGCAATATGCGCAGCCGCCGTGAATCCCAGGATGACAACCAGCAGCAGAATTCTGGGACGCCATTTCCGGCGAGGACCGAGCATGGCATGGGAAACGCCGATGGCGGTGTAGACGGCGGCAAAGAGGCCAAAAGCCGCCAGAATGTTGTTGTTGGGGATGGTTGCCAGTTGCACGACTCCGGGCATGAAGCAGTAGAGCGCCAGGGAGATGTAGCCGCCTTCGTTTCCGAAAAGGCGGCGGGTCACCCACCAGAGACAGGCTCCAAGAGCCAGGGCGGCGAGGATGAAGGGGCAGGCGAGCAGTATCCGGGATCCTGCGCCGAAGCGGCGAATATCCGATGCGTTTGCTGTCTCCGGCTGCCCGGCCCAGGCGCGATGAAGCGCCAGGGGAACGGCGATGGCGAGGCGGGCCAGAGAGCCGTCGTCGTTGTTTTGACACGCGGCGGAACCGCCGGCAGGCATCGACGGAACTGGCAACGCTTCGCTTCCGCGGGGGGCGACCTGCCCGAGCGAGGGGGCAACAGGACGCCTGGCGCTGACCCACAGACACTGTCCCAGGAGGAGGAGGAGAGTGAGAGCCGCAATCTTCTGCGGTCTTTCAAAGCGGAATTTGCGGAGGCGGTGGTGCGAGTGCGCTGAGGTCATGTGACCTTTGTCAGTGTAACGGAGGGGATTGGGTAGCCTGCGGACAGCCTGTCAGAGGCCTCAAGAACGATGCGGCAGAGCCGATAAAGGGGGGAGTTGCCTCATCAGAAAGGCCGGAAATTGCCCAGGGCCATAGCAGGGCGAGACCGGGTGCAGGTCCATGAACGATCCGAGCAGGAGTCTGAACGCAGGAAGAGCCGATCTGCCAGCGAACGCGATGCCATCCCGCTTTTTGGGACGCCAACCCATTGTGGACGAGCAGTGCCGGCTCTTTGGATACGAACTGCTGTTCCGCCCCTCGGCCGACAATGCGTTTTCGGGCGATCCGGAGGACGCTACGCGCGAAGTGCTGGACCACTGGCTGATGCTGATGCCGGAGCAGGAGGACATCGCCGTATTTGTGAACTGCACGCGCACCGCGCTGGTGGAAGGAGTGGTCCGACTGCTGCCTCCGGCGGCAACGGTACTGGAGATTCTGGAGGATGTGCAGCCCGATCCGGAACTGCTCCGAGCCTGCCGGGCGCTGAAGAAGCAGGGTTACAGGTTTGCCCTGGACGATTTTGTTCCGCTGCGCTCCAGGGAAGCGCTGCTGGAGTTCGCTGATTTTGTGAAGATTGATTTTCGCTCATCATCCCGGCGAACCCGTCAGGAAATCGACAGGTTTCTGGCCGGGGGGTGGGCGCTGCGCATCGCCGAGAAGATAGAGACGGAGGCGGAGATGCAGATGGCGCGGGAGGAAGGCTGTCTGCTGTTCCAGGGGTACTTCTTTTCGCGCCCGATGCTGGTCTCGTCCCGATCGCTGCCGCAAAACCGGCTGGTGTATCTTCGGCTGCTGGCGGAGCTGAATGAGGTTCCGGCAGATCTGCGCAAGGTGGAATCCCTGGTTCTTTCCGATACGACCCTGTGCTATCGGGTTCTGCGGCTGGCGAACTCAGCGATGCAGGGGCACGCCAGCGTGGTGACGACCGTGCGGGAGGCGCTGCTGCTGGTGGGAGACGACGCGATGCGGCACATGGTCACGGTGGCGCTGGCGGGCGTCCTGAGCGGGCATCGGCCGGCGCCGCTGGTTTCCATGGCGCTGATCCGCGCGCGTTTTTGCGAACTTCTGGCTCCCTCGCTTTCGCTGCAGCCGCAGCCGCTTTACCTGCTGGGAATGCTGTCGCTGCTGGACGTTCTGCTGGAGAGCCCCATGCCGCGCGTGCTGAAAAGCCTGCCCCTTTCGTGCGAGATGAAGTCGGCTCTGATGGGCGAAAACAGCCCGCTGCGGCCGGCTCTGGAGCTCATACGCTGTCTCGAAGCCTGCGAATGGGAGAAATGCGAGTCCATCCGGCAGGCCCTCGGATTACAGGAAAGCGAGACAGCTGCCATGTATGTGGAAGCGGTACGCTGGTCTTCGCAGGCACTGGCGCGGTAGGCAAATTCCGCGAGAATCTGCACGGCGAAAGAACGGTTCTCTATAATCGGCACTGATGACCAGCCTGCGCACTGCCAAGCGGTTCGTGTTTCCGTTGCTTGGGATATGGGTGCTGCTGTACGCGTCGTTCTCGATGGTGCGGCCTCCGCTGCTGGATGGCGCCGACGCACTGAGTGCGGAGATCGCCCGGGAGATGCTGACGCGTGGCGACTGGGTGACGCCTTTCGCCAACGGCATCCGCTACGCCCAACACCCGCCGTTGCTTTACTGGACGATCGCCGCCAGCTTCAGCGTATTCGGGGTGAGCGACTGGGCGGCTCGGCTGCCGATCGCACTGGCGACGCTGCTGCTGTTCGTCGCGACCTTCTCTCTCGGGCGCCGGATCTTCCACTCCGCTGCCGCGGCCTTCTATGCAACTCTGGCGCTGCTGACGTCTTACGGAGTCTTTCTCTTCGGGCATTTTCTGCTGCGGGACGTGTTCCTGTGCCTGTGGACCACACTCGCCATCAACTGCTTCTTTCGCTCGCTCCAGCAGAAGAAGCACAAACTGAGTTCGGCGCTGGGATTTGCGGCGTGCTGTGCGCTCGGCGTCCTGACCCAGGGCGTCGCCGGGGTGATCTTCCCGGTCGCTATTGCGGTTTTGTACCTGGCGTTCACTCGTAATCTGCGCCATCTGCTGAGCTGGTACCCGGCGGCGGGGATTGTGCTGTTTTTCGCGATGGTGCTGCCGGTCCACATTGCGGCAGCGATTGCTTCGGGGCACCTGAGAGTCGCCAGCCTGCTGCCGCCGATGACCGGGGGCCGGGTACCGCTCTACATTTTCTGGCCGCTCCTGCTGCTGTGGACGATTCCCTGGTGTGCGTTTTCCATTCGGGCGCTGCGCGTGGGCGCGTCACCGGATCCGGAGCATCGCCGCGAAGCGCGGCTGCTGTGCGTGATCTGGATTCTGGTGGTTCTGGTGTACTTCAGCTTCTCCGCACGGCTGGAGTTCAATGTTCTGACCGCGCTGCCGCCGATGGCGCTTCTGGCCGGTGGATGGCTGGCCGAAGACGAATCGCTGCCGCACCATCAGGGGCGGGTTGCGGCGTGGATTCTGTTTCTGGTGGGAATGTGCTGTGCGGCCGTGGTGGCGTATTTTCTGTTCGCGGCTCCAGGGGTGGCGCCGGGAGTGGACATTGCGACGCTGCTCCGTCCCGATTCCGGCCAGCACGCGGTCTTTTTCGGGTTCTTTCTCGATCTGACACGGGCCGCCATGGGGGCATTCAGGGGCCCCCTGTGGGTCGTGCTATGGGCTTTGCTGGTTGGCGTAACGGGAGGACTTTGGTTCCGGCTGCGCGATAACGCCAGGATGGCCAACTGCTTTCTTGCAGGCATGACGATCGCAATCCTGATTGCGGCTCATCTGGCGCTGAATACTTTCTCTCCCGTGCTATCGTCGGAGATTCTTGCCGAGGCGATTAAGCCTGAGGTTCAGCCCTCCGACAAGATCGTGGTGAATGGGCAGCTGGAGCAGGCGTCATCGTTTGTGTTCTACCTGGAGCGCCAGGCGCTGATATTGAACGGCAACACCGCGCACGCGGTTCCCGGCTCCGGCCTGTTTGTGGACCAGGCGGATGTGGCGAAGCTGTGGACCGGACCAGACCGGGTATGGCTGTGGAGCACCGACGCCACGCTGCCGCAGCTCCCGAGCCCGGTGTACGTGATCGGCCGGAGCGGGGGCAAGGAAGTCGTGAGCAACGAACCGAACTCAGGCGGAGCAGTGTTCTAGGGCCTGCTACTTCTCAAAAGCAGGGGTGAAGTCGATGGGATGCGCGCTGACGATCCCCTTTCCCTCTTCGACGGTGATGAACTGATCGGCCGCCACGTTCTTCAGCGACTGCTTTAATCCGCTGGGCCAGGCAATTTCGACGTTGACCTTCTTATTGGGGGATGGCTTGCCGAGCCCGAAGGTGAGCGGAAATTCGCTCTGCGAAAGATAGCTGGAGCCGGTCTTCACCATTTCCTCCATCTTGTGCCCGTCGGCCATGGTGACAGTCACTTCGGCTCCGATGGCGTCGCGGTTGGAGCGGGTTCCGATCAGCTTCATGCGCAGCATATCGTTTTCATTGCCATTGTTGTTGCGGAGCAGCACGGCGGGCCCGTTGTTCACATTGACGGCTATGTCGAGATCGCCGTCATTGTCGTAATCCAGATAGACGGCGCCGCGAGCCACCATGGGTTTCTGCATGGCCGGGCCGACATCATTGGAGACGTTTTGAAATTTGCCATTGCCGAGGTTACGGAAGAGCAGCGGCGGTTCGGCGTAGTGCAGCGAGGGCTGAACCACGCTGATGTCATCGGCCACGTGTCCGTTGGCCGCGAACAGGTCGGGCCAGCCATCGTTGTTGTAGTCGAAGAAGAACAGGCCGAAGGTGAGAATATTCTGCGAGGGCGCGGAGAGGCCCGCATAAACGGCTTTGTTGAGGAAGAGGCCGCCGCCCTGGTTCTGATAGAGGGCCAGACCTTCATTGGTAAAGTTGCCGATGGCGATGCTGGGACGGCCCGAACCGTCGTAGTCGGCTACATCGGTTCCCATGCCGGCACGGGCTTTGCCTTCGTTGTTGTAGGCGACACCGGCCTGGAAGCCTATCTCAGTAAAGGTGCCGTTGCAGTTATTGCGCCAGAGCTTGTTGGGCTGCGTGTCATTGGTGACTAACAGTGAGAGGCAGGGAGAGTGGTTGAGATCGATGAGGGCGATGCCGAGCGATTTGCTGGAGGGATCCCAGAGGCCGGCCTGTTTGGTTACGTCCTTAAAGTGGCCATTGCCGAGATTCTCGTAGAGGTGATTGCTTTCACCCTGGTACATCTCCGGCGTGCAATAGGATTTATGCACGCCATCCAGCGAGCAGAACTTGTCTGTTGCGGGCGACCACTTTACATAGTGGGCAACATACAGGTCGAGGCGTCCGTCATTGTTGTAATCGAACCAGACGGCACTGGTCGGGAAGCCCGAGCCGCCGACACCGGCCTGCTTCGTGACATCCGTAAATGTTCCATTGCCGTTGTTGCGGAAGAGATGGCTGCCATCGAGGGCGGTGATATAGCTGTCGTCGTAGCCG
>JAJZJJ010000187.1 GCA_021810175.1 Acidobacteriota bacterium
AAGCAGCAGCGCCGCGATCCGGGTGCGGACGGCCGAGGGAGCGGGGTTCTCGTCGTCGAAGGTGCAGAGCGAGATGCGGGCGTAGCGCATGCCCAGCGTCGCACCCGAAAGCCGGAAGAAAATCAGCTGGTACAGAACGAAAATGGCCAGCAGCACCACGCATGCGCCCGCGGCCGCCGCTTTGCCGGTGGGCATATGCGTGGAGCAGGCGGCGAAGACCAGCACGAAGACGAGAAAGGCGGCCAGCGTGAGCGCCAGGTCGACCACGCCCGACATCAGGCGGTCGCCGAAGGGCGCAACATGCAGCGGCATCTCGTCCAGCAGCGACGACCTTGGCTGATTCTCGCGCCTCACGGCAGGCTCGTCGTCCAGCTGGATCGTGTGCCATTCGGGAGCCGGCGCGCTGATGGGTTCCGCGACGGGTTCCGGGATCGGTTCGGCTGCCGGGGCGACGGCCTGAGCGGTGTGAGCCGGGGTTTGGGGAGCGCGCGGCTCGGTGTGCGGTTCGGGCGCGTGAATCAGGCTGTCGAGAAAGGCGGTATCGATGGAGCCGGGTTCCGATGCGGGTTCTGAGACGATTGCGGCGCTGGCGGGCGCTTCTACGACCGCCTCCAGGGCCGCCTCCATGGCCGCTTCCATGGCCGCCTCATTGGCATCGGCGGGTGCAGCCTGGGCCACGGGCAAGGTCGCTTCCAGTACCGGCGGCTCCTGGCGGGCTGTCTCCTGACGCAGAGGGCCTTCGGCCGCGCGCGGCCGGGCCTTGCGCGGAGCGATCAGCTCGCGGGGAAACTGCAGGATACGCGCCGGAAGCAGGCGCGTCGGTTCCACCACCGCTTCTTCCAGCGGATCGGCCATCTCTTCGGGATCGACGGCCTCGGCGACGGCGGCTCGGCTGGCCGAAGCGGCCTCCGCGCGAGCCTGCACCGGAGTGGTGCGCGGCGGCGGCAGCGAATCGGGGCTGACGGAATAGCGCAGCAGGTCCGGCTGGTATGGCCGCGATGGCGGAGGGCCGCCGTCGGGGAAGAGACTCGCGGAATGACTCCGCTCCGGTGGGGTCCCGGTTTCCGCCTGGTGTTCCGCCTGATGCGCGGCGCGCGAAGCCGGAGGCTTTTCCGGAGGCGGAACGGTGCTGGCGGATCGGCTCTGAACGGCGGGATCCGACAGCTGTTCCCGGAACGAGGGCACGCGGGCGTAGCGCTCGGCCACCCGGGCCGCCACCGGCGAAGGCGTCACGGCGGATTCCATGCCCGGCAGCGCGGGCTGATTTTCGGGAGTTCGGGAGCGGCTGCGATGCGCGCGAACGCGAGCTGCGATTTCGTCTTTCCAGGCAGGCCGGTCAGCACCTGCCGATGAAGATATATGGGGAGGCAGATTGGAATCAGAAGCGCTCACGGTAATCCTCGTTGCGGTACAGCGTCCGGCTGAGCCGGAACGTCTGAGGGTTGAAAACAACCAAACCGAAAAGAGAAAGAGGCCGCGGAAAATCGCCTGAGTGAGCAGGCCACGCCGGAATGAGGGTATTGGCCGCTGCACCAGCCGCCGGGGAATCAGCCCGGCATCGGAAAAAGCAGAGGCGTCACCGCAATGAACAGTCGGCGAGCGAACCCAGAGCGCGAATTTTTCAGGACCAGAGCGGCGAGCCCCGCCTGCGGTAAAGCAGCTCCAGCCTGCTTTGCTATGCTGGAGTTGCCGCGCGCAATGAGAACCCGCTTGTTTTGGTGTATCACGCTGGTCCTGCTGTGTCATCCGCGGCTTGAGGCGCAGACCGTAACCACGCAGTTTCCCCCGCCTCCGGCCAGTCGGCCGAGCGGAGGCGCGGGGGTCCGGGCCAGCCAGCCGAAAGCCGTGCCGGGGGCCGATTTGCCGGACGCTCCAGGGCTGCCCGGTTTGCTTCCGCAGGCGCGCGTGGTGCCGCAAAAGCCCTCAGGAGTGCCGGTAAAAATCGTCGCGGATTCCCAGTCCCGCGAGCCCGTCAAGGGCGGTAACCTTTACATTTTGAATGGGCATGTGGCGCTCTACTACGGCAGCTACATTGTCCGCGCCGACCATGTGACCTGGAACGATGTGACCGGCGAAGCCACCGCTCGTGGCCACCTGGTTGTCGATGGCGGACCCGACGACGAGCACTTCACAGCCAGCCATGGCCATGTGAATGTCAAGACAAACGTCGGAGTTCTGTTTGATGTGGCGGGAACGCTCGGCGAGAAGCGTCTCCCGCACGGCCACCGGGTTTTCATCTCTCAAAACCCATTCTCGATTACCGGGCGCGAACTGCAGCTGCTCGGGCGGCACAAGTACCGACTGCTCCACGGAACCATGACCTCCTGCCGCCTGCCCAGGCCGGACTGGCGCATTTATGCGCGGCAGATCAGCCTGAACAATGGCGTGGCCAGTGCCGGGAATGCTCTCTTCCAGTTCTTCCATGTTCCGGTGATGTACCTTCCCTATGTCACCCATCCGGTCTCGCAGAGAAGACAGTCGGGTTTCCTGCTGCCCATCCTCGGCCACGACACCATCAAGGGCACCATCATCGGCATGGGGGTCTACGAAACCATCGGCCGCAGCGCGGACATCACTCTGGCGACGCAGTACTACTCCAAGCGCGGCTTTGCGCCGAATGGGCTTTTCCGCTATCGCGGCCCTGGGCTGGATTTTGCCCAGTTTCATGTGCAGAGCCTGCTCGATCACGGATTGCTGACACCCTCCGGCAAGCGCATCAACCAGGGCGGAGTGGATGTGGCCGGAGACGGGCGCTACGATCTCAGCTCTCACACCAGGGCCGTGATGGACATGGAGTACCTTAGCTCGTATGTCTACCGGCTGGTCTTCGAGGAGGAGTACGCGAGCGCCATCGACTCCGAGGTGAAATCCCAGGTTTATGTCACTCACAAGTACCGGGACATCTGGGCGAGCGCGCGGCTGAATCGCTATCAGAATTTTGAAAATGCCTCGGTGAGCGGCGACGAGGTGCGCATCCTGCATCTGCCGGAGCTGGACCTGGACGTGGCCGACCGCAGGCTCGGCGGCCCGAACAGCCATTCTCCGTTTATGTGGGGCTTTACCGGATCGGCTGCCGCGCTCTCCCGCTATGACTATCCCAGCTTCCGCACCTCGGCGGAGGTGCCGCGTGTGGATTTCCATCCCCGCCTCTCCGTGCCGCTGCATTTCGATGGCTGGAATTTCCGCCCGGAAGCGGCTTTCCGCGAGACCTGGTATGGCAAAAGCCAGTATCCGGCCACTCTGGAGCAGATTCCCGTGGTGCGTACGGCCGGAATCACACGCACCTACGTGGAAGCCGGGTTCGATTTCCGTCCACCGGCGCTGGAGCGCGACTTCCGCGCACCCTGGCTGGAACATCTGCTGGGCGGCGAGCTGCGCCACGTGATCGAGCCGAACCTGTCCTACCGCTATGTGACCGGCATCAATAATTTTCGCCAGATTCTGCGCTTCGATGAGACCGACGTGGCCAGCGACACCAACGAGGCCGAGTACGGCCTGACCCAGCGGTTATTCCTCAAAAACACCAGGCCACATCGCTGCCGCGGCGACGCGGCGCTGGGCCCGAAGAAGATGTGCGGCGGTGGAACCCGCGACTGGGTCACCTGGCGGGTAGCGCAGAAGTACTACTTCGAGCCGGATTTCGGGCACGCTATCACTTCCGGCACGCCCAATCCTCTGAGAACCACGCTCGACTTCACCGGAGTGGACTTCCTCACCGAGCCCCGCCATACGACGCCGGTGATCTCGCGCCTGCGGCTGCGCACTACCTCCGCCACCGACGCCGAATGGGATCTCGACTACGACGTGAAGGAAGGCAAAATCACCGGCAGCACCATCTTTGCCGGTTACCAGCGCGGCCAGTACCGCTTCCGCTTCGGCGACTCCTATGTGAATGTCCCGCTTGGTATCACGCCGCTGTCCACGGCGCGTCCGAAGAAGAGCACGCCCCCCGATCCGTCGACTCCCTTTAACCAGCTGCACATGTCGGCGATTTACGGCGCGTCCACCAAGCTGGGGTTCAGCACCGGCATGACCATGGTGTACGACCTGGTCCACCAGCAGATGCAGTATGGCGCGGCCCAGGGCAGCTACAACTGGAACTGCTGCGGCCTGATGTTCCAGTATCGGCGTTTCTCGCTGGGCTCGATTCGCGACGATACCGAGTACTTCTACGGCATCAACCTGGCCGGGATCGGCGCCATTGGTGACCTGGCCCGGCGGGTCAGCCTGTATTGAGCCGGGCAGGAACTGCGATAATAAAGCGCAGTATTCCACAGAGGATGGCTTCAGGGCCAAAAGGCGGATTTTCTTGTTCAGACGGATTCTTATTCCCTGCTGCGCTCTGCTGATCGCGGCCAGCGCGTGCATGGCACAAAAACCCGCGCCGGCTTCCGGCGCCATCGGCAGCACCCCCAATCGAAGGCTGGCACGGAAGATCTCCATCATGATCCGCTCCGAGCTGAGCGTTCCGCCGGAGTACAGCGTGAAGATCGGCGCGCGGCAGAAGAGCGCGGTCGAGGGCTATGACTCCATTCCGGTGACCTTCTCTCTGCCCAATGAGCCGAAGCGCAGCCAGACGGTGATGTTCCTGCTCTCGAAGGATGGAAACACGCTGGCGCGGCTCTCCAAATGGGATATCGGCCCGGATCCGCAGGTGCTGCTGCCTACGGCCGGGCGTCCGGTGCGCGGCAATCCCTATGCAAAGGTCACTATCGTCAATTTCGACGATCTGGAGTGCCCCTTCTGCGCCCGCATGCACGCGGAGTTCTTCCCCAGCACCATGGAGCACTACAAGGGCCTGGTCAAATTCATCTACGTGGACTTTCCGCTGACCCAGATCCATCCCTGGGCCATGCACGCGGCGGTGGATGCCGATTGCCTGGCCGCCCAAAGCCCAAAGGCGTACTGGGATTTCGTGGATTACGTGCACACCCACGGGGAAGTCATCAGCGGGCCGGACAACGACCCCGCGAAGGCCGGCGAGCGACTGGACAAACTTACCGAGCAGAATGGTACAAAGTACAAGCTGGATGCGGCGAAGCTGAGTGGCTGCGTGGCCAAACAGGACAACAGCAAAATCCTGGCTGAGATGAAGGCCGGCGACAAGCTGGGGGTGGATGCCACGCCCACCTTCTTCGTGAACGGCGAACGCTGGGCCGGGGTGCTGCCGGAGCAGCAGTTGTGGATTATGATCGACCGCGCGTTGCGGGACCAGGGCATTACACCGCCTCCGGATTCGGCGCAGCCGCAATCCGCTTCAGCGGCCGGCAGTCAGGCTGCTGCGAATTAATTCTGTTGCGCGGAGCGAGGTCCGCATTATTCTGAATTTGACACGCCGTCCTCGATTCGCGGCGCTGGAGCAGGGGAGAAGACTTCTTGCCATCTCGATCGGTTTGGTCCCGCGCCTGGGGCGCACAGATTTTCACCCGCAGGTTAGGAATCGTCAGTCTTGCCGCCCTGACTCTGGTTGCCGTTTTCGGATGCCAGCGTCCGCATAAGGCGAATGTGCTGGCCACGGTGAACGGCAAGCCCATCTACCGCGCGGAAGTGGAGCGGCGGTACGAGGACAGCCTCGGAGACTCGCACCAGCAGCCCTCGAAGGTGCAGGCTTCCATCATGAAGCTGAACATCCTGCGGACCCTCATCGACGACGAGATCGTGATGCAGCAGGCGGCCAAACAGAACCTGGTGGCCTCCGACTCCGCGGTGATGGACAAGCTGAACCAGATCAAGGCGCCCTTCAGCAAAGAGCAGTTCCAGAAGCAGCTGGATTCCCAGCACATGACTCTGGCCGAGCTCAAGGAGAGGATTCGCCGCGGCCTGACCGAGCAAAAGCTCATCAACAAGGAAATCACCTCGCGCATCAACATCACCGATGCCGACATCACGAAGTTTTACAACGCACATCAGGTGGAGTTCGATCTGCCCCAGCCCGCCTATCATCTGGCGCGCATCATCGTCACCTCGCAGCCTATGCCGCCGCAGCAGGTCGGTAATCTGCAAAACAGCAAGGCCATGAATGCGGCGGAGGCCAGGCGGAAGATCCAGACGCTGCATAACGAACTGGAGAGCGGGCAGGATTTCGGGGCGCTGGCGATGAATTTTTCGGAGGACCCCAATACCTCCGGAAACGGCGGCGACATGGGAATCATTTCCGAGTCGCAGCTGAAGCAGGATCCGCAGGTCTACGCTGCCATCGCGAAGCTGAAGCCTGGACAGATTACCAATGTGCTGCCGATTTACGCGGGCACGAAC
>JAJZJJ010000188.1 GCA_021810175.1 Acidobacteriota bacterium
ATCTTGCGGCGATCGCCAGCCCTGTAGCCCCCAGCCGCAGCTTCATCCAGTTCGGACGAACCATCAGGGCGCCTGTCAGCAGCGCATTCACCGCCATCAGCACGAACGAGATTCCGTACACCCCGGTCACTGGCGCGAGGCGCGTCAGCCACAGGTTGTCCACCTGCGAGTAGCCCAGCTGGTCCCACGGAACGCTCGTGATGCGGGCCGCCGCCAGCTCCAGCGCCGCCCACAGGAACGGAGCGGCCACCAGCGCCCAGCCCGCCCCCATGCGCTTCCGCAAAAACGCCAGCAGCAGCCCGAAAGCACCAAAATACAGCCCCAGAACCGCCGAGAACAGAAAGACGATGCCTGCCGCCCCCACTGGAGCAACATGCGCGTACAGGTGCATCGTCTGGTAGATCCAGTAGCAGTTCAGGATGTACCACAGCAGCCCGCAGAGCCATCCCACCAGAGCCGCGCGCCGGATATACCGGGGATGCCCGGCCATCCCCTCGGAGAGCAGCGCATACAGCAGGGGTACCAGTGCAATCCACGCCAGCGCGGCGCGCCACGGCGGCAACGGACCCGCTACGGGAAAGCAGAAGTCAAGGAGGACAGACGAGATGAGGCCGAGAATTACAGACAATCCAAATGAACCGGTTCCAAAATTAGGCAGACGCGTGGAAGGCACGCTCACTGTGGAAGCCACGGCTGTCTCCATGACTAGTCCTTTCGGAAGAGCTCAATCACATCCTCGGAGAAGCTGAGCACGATGACGATCAATGAGCCAATGACTCCGAAAAAGAAGAGACCGGTGACGACATCCATCAATCCGTGGGCAAAAGCAGTCACATCGGCATTGTAAATCAGTCTCTTTGCGTCTTCCCGGCCCCAGGGCGACCGACGGGCCAAATCGCATGATCCAAACGGTTTCCGGGGACACATGAGTAATCTCCTCAGCCCAATTCCCCGTGTGTATACTCACCGCGTGGCGGCGGTGTGTGCGGGGCCAAGCCTGGTCAGCGCCACTCTCATCGTCCCTTGCACGGAGCGTGGCGCACACCTCCCGCCGGATGGCGTGTTTTCCGCGGGGAATGAAAGTGTCGAGCCTCTTCAGGGTGCTATGCGCGGCTCTTTGTCGATTACCGTAATCGGTTCCGGATACGTGGGGCTGGTTGTTGCTGTATGTTTCGCCGAGATCGGCCACCAGGTCTTCTGCGTCGACAAGGATGAAGCCCGAATCCTGGCGCTGCGCCGGGGGATCTCGCCCATCCACGAAGAATTTCTGCCGGAACTGCTCCGAAAGCCTCGGCCCAATCCAATCGAGTTCACGACGGATCTGCATTCGGCCACACTGCGGGCTGAGGCCGTTTTCATTGCGGTTGGCACGCCCCGGAACTGCACCGGGGGAGCCGATCTTTCCTTCGTTGACGCAGTGGCCGGCGAAATCGCGCGATCCATCGACAGCTACAAAGTGGTCGTTGAAAAGAGCACGGTCCCGGTTTGCACGAGCGACTGGATTCGGCAGGTTCTTGAAAGCAAGGGCGTTGCGGGGAATCTCTTTGATGTCGCATCCAACCCCGAATTTCTGCGCGAAGGCAGCGCCGTGGTCGATTTTCTTCATGCCGATCGTGTGCTGATCGGAGCCGAGGCCAGCCGCGCTGCGGAAATCCTGCGGCAGATCTACATCCCGCTCACCACTGGCTCGTACTATCGCCGGCCCGACGCCGTGCCCGGTCCACGCAGCGAAGCCAGCCCCCCGGCCCTGCTGCACACCTCCGCCAGAGCCGCTGAAATCATTAAGCAAGCCTCCAACGCATTCCTCGCCACCAAAATCTCCTTCATCAACGCTATCGCCCATCTCTGCGATGCGACTGGCGTCGATGTCGAACAGGTAGCGTGCGGCATTGGGGCAGACCACCGAATCGGCCGCGATTTTCTGCATGCCGGCATCGGGTACGGCGGGCCCTGTTTTGCCAAGGACATAGCCGCTTTCCGCTCCGTTGCCGAACAGCTTGGAGTGGATTTTGGGCTGCTACGCGAAGTCGAGGAGATCAATGCCGCGCAAAAGGCCCGTTTCCTCCACAAAGTTCGGTCCGCCCTGGGGACCCTGCCGGGAAGGCATATTGGGGTTCTCGGCCTCGCCTATAAGGCAGGAACGGACGATATCCGGGAATCTTCGGCCGTCGCTGTGATCCGGCAATTGCACGAAGAAGGCTGCACGGTCACAGCTCATGATCCTGCCGCTATGGAGCGGTCAAAGGAAGTTCTCCCGCCCGGGCCGCGGATGTTCTACGCGTGCGATCCCTACGCAGCGGCGCACGACGCCGACGCGCTCCTCGTCCTGAGCGACTGGCCGGAATTCGCCGATCTGGAACTCCCGCGCCTTTACAGTACGCTGCGGAGACCCATTGTGATCGACGGCCGCAATCTGTTGGACCCGGCGGTCATGGCGGAACACGGATTCACCTATCTCAGCGTTGGACGCCCGGCCGCGGCGCCCCGCGCAGCCTTGACCGGACTTAGCCGGCCGTGACCATCCGCTGCATCGGCATCAAAGGGCTGCTGAGCCGCTGTTGGCAGGGAGAGGCTGCTGCAGCATGTGCCGAATACCGCGCAGCGCCTGCCGTGTGCGCTCCTCGTTCTCGATCAGCGCAAACCGAACATGGCCATCGCCGTACTCGCCGAAACCGATGCCGGGACTCACCGCCACCTTCGCCTCCTGCAGCAGCCGCTTCGAGAACTCCAGCGAACCCATCTCCCGGTACGGCTCCGGAATCGGCGCCCACACAAACATCGTGGCTTTTGGCGACGCGACTTCCCAACCGGCCTTGTCGAGGCCTGCGATCAGGCAGTCTCGCCGCCGCCGATAGTTGTCCCGAATCTCCGTCACGCATTGTTGCGGGCCTTCGAGCGCCACAATCCCGGCAACCTGGATCGGCGTGAATGTCCCGTAGTCGAAGTAGCTCTTCAGCCTCCCCAATGCCGCCACCAGCTCAGGATTCCCCACCATGAACCCGATCCGCCACCCCGGCATGTTGTAGCTCTTCGAGAGGGTGAAGAACTCCACCGCGATATCCTTCGCTCCCGGCACCTCCAGGATGGAAGGAGCACGGTACCCGTCGAAAACGATGTCGGCGTAGGCCAGGTCGTGGACCAGCCAGATTTCATGCTGCCGGCAGAGCGCCACGACGCGTTCGAAAAAGCTCAGATCCACGCACTGCGTCGTCGGATTGGCCGGAAAATTCAGAATCAGCATCTTCGGCCGCGGATACATCAGCGGGATCGCCTGCTCCAGCTCCGCCAGAAAATCGCTTGAATTGTGAATCGCAACGCTCCGGATCGTCGCCCCGGCAATCACCGGACCATAGATGTGGATGGGATAGCTCGGGTTTGGCACCAGCACCACGTCTCCCTGGTCCAGGGTGGCCAGGCAAAGATGCGCGATGCCCTCCTTCGACCCGATTGTCACAATGGCTTCCGTGTCAGGGTTTAGATTCACGCCATAGCGCTTGTCGTACCAGTTGCAGATCGCCCGGCGCAGACGCGGAACTCCCTTCGACAGCGAGTACCGGTGCGTCTCCGGACGACGGGCCGCCTCGATCATCTTCTCGACAATATGTTTCGGCGTCTCTCCATCCGGATTTCCCATTCCGAAGTCGATGATGTCCTCGCCTCGACGGCGCGCCGCCGCCTTCAGCTCGCCCGTAATGTTGAATACGTATGCGGGTAAACGGCGAATGCGTGGAAACTCGTGCACAGGTCCCTCTCTTCTCTTTTTCCTGAAATCTTCTTTAGCAGCGGACGATCTTGTCCGACTCAATTCCGCGCGTCGCGTTCCGCGTGTCGATCACCAGCTGCGCATCCCGCACCAGACCCGCATAATCGTAAGCCGAATGATCGGTCACGATCATCACGCAGTCGTAGCCGCCCACATCCGACAGCGGCACGCTGTCCAGATTCAGATCGTAGTGCCGTCCCCGGCCCACCCGCGGGAAATAAGGATCGTTGTACGCCACCTCAGCACCCCGCCGACGCAACAGCTCGATGATGGTCAGCGCCGGAGATTCCCGCAGGTCGTCGACGTCCTTCTTGTAGGCCACACCCAGCACCAGCACCTTCGCCCCATTCAGCGGCTTGCGATGCCCGTTCAGCGCCTCCGCCGTCCGCTCCACAACGTAATATGGCATCCGGCTGTTGATCTCGCCGGCCAGTTCGATAAACCGCGTCCGGAAGTCGAACTGCTTCGCCTTCCATGACAGGTAAAACGGATCGATCGGAATGCAGTGGCCGCCCAGGCCCGGCCCCGGGTAAAACGCCTGATACCCAAATGGCTTCGTCTTCGCCGCGTCGATCACCTCAAACACGTCGATATTCATTCGCTCGCACAGTTGCTTCAGCTCGTTCACCAGCGCAATATTCACCGACCGGTAGATATTCTCCAGCAGCTTGGTCATCTCCGCGGCCGCCGGCGACGACACCGGAATCGTGCGATTGAAGATGCTCCCGTACAGCGCACATGCCGCTTCCCGCGAGGCCGGCCCGACACCGCCCACCACCTTGGGAATATCGCGCCGCGCGACCGTATCGTTTCCCGGATCCTCGCGCTCTGGAGAAAATGCCACCAGAATGCCTTCGGCACCCGCCGCCGGTTCCGCTCGCAGTCCCGCCGGGTTGCCCGCCTCCAGCAGCGGCACCAGCAACTCTTCCGTCGTTCCGGGATAGGTCGTGCTCTCCAGCACCACTAACTGGCCCTTGCGCAGATGAGGAGCAATGGCCTGCGCCGTTCCCGTGATGTAACTCAAATCCGGTTCGTGGTACTCGTTCAGCGGCGTCGGAACGCATATGATCACCGCATCCATCTGGCTCACCAGCGCATAATCCCCTGTCGCCGAGAACCCGCGTCGCCGCGCCGACTGAATCTCCGCGGCTGGAATCCGCACAATGTACGATCCACCGGCGTTGAGAGCCTTCACCTTGGCCGGGTCAATATCGAATCCGGTGACCCGGAAGCCCTGCTCGCTGAACAGCAGCGCCAACGGTAAACCCACATAGCCCATTCCAACGATGCCGATCCGCGCCGTGCGCTCGGTGATCTTCCCGCCCAGTTCGGTTCCCGTTTCCGGTGAAATCCTGTCTTTTCCGCTGCTCATGTCTCTCTCATTCTAAAGAGCTGCACGCTCATCGGCGGATTTTCGCAGCAGATTTCCCCCGCATTCGTCATCCACGGCTGTCAGAAGATCCCGCAGCAGCCGAATCCTCGGCGGGGCCGGGCGCTCAGTGGTCTCCAGCGGAATTTTGCCCGGAAGAACTTCCAGATTCGATCCGGTGTTTTTGATTTGACTCCGTCATTGTGACGATCTAGCATGAATGTCCGTTGATGGAATCCGAGGCTTCTCAGGGAGTCCGAGGCTTGGGCGCAGCCTGGAAGGCTGAGATAGGCTAGTTGCAGGCAATTCGCAGCGCCATGCCGACGGCCAAGCCGCTCTATCGCAAATTTAACGATGCAAAGCGGCCGGAGTTGATGTATCGTTCTAATTATTAAGGCAAAGTACCCTGCTCCCCCCGAACCGGTCCAGTGCAACAGTCGGATTATTTTTTCTGTCGACAGATAGAGAGCACGGTTTTTTCCGTAAGGTCCGCACGAAAGCAGTGACAGTCGGACTCCTGTTTATTCCGTAGTTTTCGGATACTTAACGACAGACTCTGGCAAGTGTCTGCAATGCAACGTTTTTCAACCTGCCTCGCAGATGGGACAGGATTTTGCGATATGGCCACGTCCGAATACTTAGCGAACCACAGTTCTGCGGCTGGATCACAGGGCACTGTTACAAGCCTTCCCGCCGGCCGGCGATTCCGTGCAATGAGCCCCGCTGTTGCCACCGCAGCGATCATGGCTCTCAATGACCTTGTGGCAATTCTGATTGCATTCGCTATCGCTCTGGCAGTGCGCAGTTTTCTGGTCGGCCGCATCGATCCTTCACTCGCGGTCCATGCCGGATTCTGGACGAATCCGATAGCGTTTGTGTATCTGGGATGGTTCGTTCTGGCCTACATGCTGGTGGCCCGGCGCTACGGACTCTACGCGTCGGCTCCAGCGGCGCACGGGAGCCACGAGATCAGGCTCGTCGTGCAGGGCTGCCTGAACGCCGGCCTTCTTCTCTGCGGCGCCCTTTACATGCTGCACGCCGAAGAGATCTCTCGGATTCTCGTTGCGCTTCTTGTACTTTCCGCCATCGTTACTCTGTCTGTCCGCCGCGTCC
>JAJZJJ010000189.1 GCA_021810175.1 Acidobacteriota bacterium
CCGATCTATAACTCCCCTGCTGCGCGCCGATGTGCAGCGTCAGACGATTCGTTGCGGCGTCGCACGTATAGTGCACTCGCAGGTAGGCGCCGTGCTGGTAGTCGAGGGTGATGCCGTCGTCGTCATACAACGATCCGTGGCAGTTCGCTCCGGGATACACTCTCAGCTGCAGCGGACCGCTCGGCGTCTGCTCCGTGCTCTGGACCAGCGGTGCCATCGGTATCACCGATCCGCCCTTCGCATACACGGGCAGCATTGTCAGCGTCGGTTTGACGGATATCGTTGCCAGCGGCACACCGGGTTTCGCCGGATCCGCCACCTTCTTCCCGGTCCAGAAGTTGTACCAGGCCACCGGCGGGAATTCGACGTTGTAGTTCTGCACTTCATCCGGATACTTCGGCGGAGCCACCAGCAAATCCGGCCCGAACAGAAACTCGTTCGCCGCCGAGTCGTCCATTGGACTGTGGTCCGGCATTGCGTCCGGGAAATCCAGGAACAGGGGCCGCATGAGGGGAATCCCGCTGCGCGACGCATGATCCACCGTCGTGTAGATGTACGGCATCAGGCGGTAGCGCGTATCGATGTATCTCCGCCGGATCGCCTCCTGCATCGGTCCACCCACCCATGGCTCCTGCGGGTTGGAGCCTTTCGTTGTGTGATCGCGATCGATTGGATTGAAGGCGCCCACCTCCAGCCACTTGGTCAGCAGGTCCATCGACGGCGAACCGGCGAAGCCGCCAATGTCATCCCCCACCATGTAGAAGCCGCACAGGCCAAGACTCTCCAGCATCGGCGTGCTGATGCGCAGCCCACTCCACGAGCTTGAATTGTCGCCGGTCCAGGTGGCCGCGTACCGCTGGCCGCCGGCAAAGGTCGACCGCGTCAGCACATACGGTCTCTGATTCGGTTTCAGCGTGCGCAGACCGTCGAAGGTCGCTCGCGAATTCTCAATCCCCATGATGTTGTGGATGGCCCGCTGGGTCACGGTGCGCGTCTTCCAGCCCGGTCCCTTGATCTGGCCCACCACATCCAGCGGAATGGTCTTCGTCGGTGTGTCGAATACCGACGGCTCGTTCATGTCGTTCCAGAATCCGCCGACACCGTAGGAGTAGAACTGCTGATAGAGTCCGCCCCACCACTTGCGCGTGTCCGCCTGAGTAAAGTCCGGGAAAACCGATGGGCCGGGCCACACATCGCCCACATACAGCGATCCATTCGGATTGTGCAGGAAGTGATCGCCCGCCTCGCCGGTCATGAACGGCATGTAGTTGCTGTGCGGCAGATACGCCACATGCAGGTCCGTAATCATCACCAGATGGAAATCCTTCTTTGCCAGCCACTGCACGAAGGTCGGAAAATCCGGAAACTTCTGCTTGTCGATCGTGAACGGCCGGTTGTGAATCTGGTAGTCGATATCCATGAAGATCACGTCCGACGGAATCTTGTCCTGCCGCAGGCGATTGGCGATCTCCCGCACTTTAGCTTCCGTCCCGTAGCTGTACCTCGACTGCTGGTAGCCCAGCGACCACTTCGGAGGCAGCGGAGTTTTTCCCGTCAGCCACGCATAATCTTCTTCCACCTTCTTCGGCGTGGGCCCATAGAAGAAGTAGTAGCGCAGCGGTCCGCCTTCGCCGCCGAAGCTGAATTCATTCCGCCGTTCCTTGCCGAAATCGAAGGTCGTTCTCCAGGTGTTATCGAGCAGCAGCCCGTAGACCTGGCCCTTCTGGAATCCCATGAAATAGGGTATGTCCTTATAGATAGGATCCGTTCCGCGCTGCCAGCGGTAGTGGTCGGTATTCCACATGGTGAACTGCCAGCCGCGCCGGTCCAGCGGAGCCGGTTTGTCGCCCAGCCCGAAGAAGTGCTCGTCCATCGGCATCTTCTCCCGCACCATGAAGCCCGTATCGCCTTCCTTGTCGCTCTTGTAGAAGTTGACCGGCGTGGCGCTCTGCATCAGCACAAAGCCGTCGGAATTCTCGACTGTGATCGCCATGGTCTTCCGGGCGATACGCACCTTCAGAGCCGAGGTATCGAAGCCAACAGAGTTCGCATCCGCGAAGGGCTTCGCGGAGACGCGTGCCGCGCGTGCCTTCGCGAGCACCGCCCATGAGCCTCCGCCCGGCATCTGTCCCGTGTCGCTCATCGTAAAGCGCAGCATGTGGTTGCGCAGCGCGACAATCCGCAGGATTCCCGGCCCACTGTGCACTTCAATTCCCGAAGGCAGCGCCTGGGCGGTATCCACGTGCGTCATCTGCGGGCACTGAGCAACGGCGCGGATCGCCGAAAATCCCAGCAGGGCACACACTGTCATTCCGAGAAGAGCGTGCAGAGACAGACGATTGAGCGAATTCACAAGACAGTCCTTTCGGAGACCGGGTCATTTCCAGTGGAACACAAATTCCTGGTTGGAATCACGACGACCCGGGCCCCTCGGGATTTCTGTTCACCTTTTACGACGCCTGGTAGATCCGCCACCTGCTTCGGCCCCTGGCAGCCCCCTTTAACTGGACATTGCCTGCATGTGTGCGGCAACTTCAGTTCCCGGTTGCAGGTCGTCGCTGGGATGCAGCGCCACTTCGTCTCCGGCGTGGATGTCGCCGAAAACTTCAGTGAGATTGCCGACCGATGCTCCCGTTTTCACGCGGACCTCCTCGGTCTTTCCATTGCGTACGCGCATCAGGTACGTCTGCTCCGCCGAGCGCGCCACCGCCGACTGCGGCACGAAGAGCGTGGCCGCAGGCCGATGAACGGGCCACGAGACCACTGGGAACATGCCTGGCGCGAGATCCAGCTCCGGATTGGAGACATCCATCTCGACCGGCATGGTGCGCGTGGAGACATCGATCGAATCGGCCAGACGCGCGACGGTTCCGGTGAAAGTGCGCCCAGGGAAAGCGGGCACGGTGAAGTTGACCCTTGCTCCCTTTTCAACTCCCGCGACGTAGATCTCCGGCACCGCCACCACCAGCCTGAGCCGGGAAACGTGTTCGATGCGCAGCATCGAAGCCTGCTCGCCCGATCCGGTGGCCGGACCCACCAGCGCCCCGGGATGGACATTGCGCTTCGTGATCACACCGTCAAAGGGCGCGGTGATGCGAAGATAGCTTTCCATCTCCAGCGCGGAGCTCAGATTCGCGCGCGCGGCGTCGGCGCTGTTGCGCAGGGCCACGACCCTCGCTCGATCCGCCTGAGCCGCTTTCTCCGCGGTTTCCAGCTCTTCGTCGGAGATCACTCCGGGCGTAGCCGAAGCGGCTTTCAGTCGCTGCCAGGTGCTCTCATCGGCGGCCAGCTTGGCTTCGCCGGCGATCTTCTGGTTCTCCGCGCTCAGCAGCTTGGCCTGGGCTTCCGATTTCTGCGCGACAATCTCCGGTGCGGTCAGAACCGCAAGCAGCTGCCCCTTTTTTACCTTCGAGCCCCGATCGACTCCAATCCACTGCACGAAGCCGCTGACACGCGGGAAGACTCGCACCTCTTCGTAGGGCTGCAGCTCTCCGGGAAGGCTGATGCTCATGTTGAGGCTGCGCGACTCAACGCGAACCGTATCCAGCGGCATAGGCGCGGCGGGCCGCGTGACCGCCGATGCCGAGGCACGCGCGGACGACGAGCAGCCCGCGATTCCGGCGGTCAGAGATCCGGCCGCGAGCAGCATGCCCGCGACAACTGCGATCTGCCAGGGTGAGGACGGGTGGGATGCGTATTTTCCAGTCACGGTGGTTCTCCTTTTTCACAGCGAAGCGTAAGTGCTCTGTTCGTCGGTGACGTCGAGCGATGGGGACGACTTGCCGGCGCGTTTCTGCACGGCCGAGAAGATTGCGGGCAGGATCAGCAGCGTCGCCAGCGTGGATGCGGCCAGTCCGCCGATGACAGCACGGCCCAGCGGCGCGGTTTGATGTCCGCCCTCCGTCAGCGCCAGCGCCATGGGAATCATGCCGGCGATCATCGCGATGCTGGTCATCAGAATCGGCCGCAGCCGGCTTCTCCCGCCGTGAACCGCCGCCTCCGTGGACGAAGCATCGCTCGTGCGCCGATGCTCTTCCGCAAAGGTGACCAGCAAAATCGAGTTGGCCACGGATACACCCAGCGCCATGATGGCGCCCATGAAAGACTGCAGGTTGAGCGTGGTTCCCGTTGCCAGCAGCGCCACGATCACGCCGCAGATCACAGCTGGCGCGGTGGAGACGGAGATCAGCGCCAGCCGCAGCGACTGGAAATTCGCCGCCAGCAGCAGAAAAATCGCAAGCACCGCGAACGCCAGCCCCATTGCCAGATAGTTGAAGGTTTCCTCCATCGGAGGAATCTGTCCGCGCACGTGCACTTCGACACCCCGTGGCGGAGCGCCTGCCCTTCGGATCGCCGCCTCCACCTGGTTGGCCGCGCGTCCCATATCCTCGCCTTCCACATTGGCCGTCAGCGAAATCACGCGCTGCATGTCGTAGCGGTCGAATTCTCCCACGACCTGTCCGTAAGAAAGATTCGCCACGTCTCCCAGATTCGGATGGCTCGATGAACCACCGCTCATCAGGGGAATCGAGGCCAGATCGTCCAGCGACTTCATCTGACTCTGCGGAACCTCCACCTGCACCTGGTAGCCGATACCGGTTGCGGGATCCTGCCAGAAGTTGCGCGAGACGAAACGGCTGGACCAGGTGGCCGTTTCCACCGAGCGCGCCACCTGGTCCACCGTGAGGCCCAGCTGCCCGGCGCGCACCCGGTCGATGTCGATGTTCAGACTCGGATACTGCAGCGGCTGCGCATAGTGCAGGTCCCGCAGGTGCGGCAGCTTCGCCAGTTCGGCCCGCACCCGATCCGCATAGGCGTGATCCGCGGCCAGATTGAACCCCTGCACGTCCACCTGAATGGGTGTGGGAGAGCCGAAGTCCATGATCTGATCCACAATGTCGCCGGACTCGAAGGTAAACGCCGTGTCCGGAAAGTCGCGCGCCAGAATCGCGCGGAGCCGCTCCTGAAACTGCGGAATGCGAATGTGCGCACCGGAGCGCAGCTGTACCCGCAGAATTGCTTCCTGCGGCCCGCTGGTCCACAGATAGATCAGATTGACCGGATAACTCGGCGCATAGCTTCCGACATACCCGATACTGGTCTTCACATTGCCAGGCCCGGCCAGCCGCTGAATGTCGTCCAGTGTCTTCAGCGCAACCTGTTCGGTATTCTCGATCCGCGTACCGGCCGGCGCCCGCAGCCGGAGCTGGAACTGCGTGTCCGGAACATGAGGAAAGATCTCGCGGCCGAGCTGCGGTCCGGCCAGCAGAATCACCGCGGCGGCTGCAACGAGGTATCCGGCGATCACCAGGCGGCGGCGGCCAACCAGTTTGGCCAGAAGGCCGGCATAGCGGTCGCGGAAATGATCGAAGCGGCTGCGGCCCGCGCTCTCTTCCGGATCGCTATGCATGCGGCGATTCAGCCAGATGTAGAGAACCGGCACCAGGGTGGTCGCAAGAACGTACGATGCGATCATCGCGAAGCCAACTGCCAGCGACAGGGGAACGAACAGCGCCCGCGTGACGCCCACCATCAGGAACGACGGCACAAACACCGCCACGATGGCGAGCATGGCCAGCAGCTGCGGCACCAGCGTCTGGCGCGTTCCCTCCAGCACCGCCCGGGGAATGCTGTCGTGCAGCTGCAGGTTGGTGTGGATGTTCTCGATCGCCACCATCGCCTCATCCACCAGGATGCCGACCGCCAGCGCCAGTCCGCCCAGGGTCATGATGTTGATCGACTGCCCCGCCACCCACAGACCCACCACCGCTGCCACCAACGCAAATGGAATGGTGACGATCACAATAAGCGAGCTCCGCCATTCGCGCAGAAACAGGAACACCATCAGCCCGGTCAGCAGCGATCCGATCGCGCCCTCCCAGATCAGTGCGCTGAGCGACTGGCTCACGCGCCCGGACTGATCGAACTCGTAGCTCACCTTCACGTCCGGCGGAAGCGCGTTGGCAAACCGGCTCATGCTCGATTTCACTTCATGGACGACGGCCAGCGTGGACGCGTCCGCGCGCTTGGTCACCGGCAGATACACCGTGCGGCGACCGTTCACCAGGGCGTAGCCGAGGGTCAGATCGCTTCCGTCTTCGACTGTGCCGATATCGTGCATATAGACGGTTGGTCCGGATCCGGTCCGCACGGGAAGGTCGGCGAGATCGCGGATGCTCGACACAACGCCGTTCATCGGAGTAATCCGGTCAAGACCGCCGATGCGCACGTCTCCCGC